>JAGXNZ010000306.1 GCA_019894655.1 Promethearchaeota archaeon
TTCCTAAGGTCGGATTCGCTGATATACCAGAAATTGAATCAGATCCTCCGCATTCTAATCCTAAAACGATATGGGAGAAATCAAACGGTTCTCTTTTCAATTCTCTTGCTTCTTCAGAAATTTTGTTCCCAAGAATAATACCTTTTTTTATTGCAGCTGGTGATCCTCCTTTAACTTCTTGTAAATCAAAAAATTCAACTGGTTTATTTGATTTCTTGATATTATTAGCTAGTAATCTACTGCTGATATTTTCACAGCCTAAACCAATAATTACAGCTCCGTAGACATTAGGATTCTTTCCTAAACCAATTAATGTATTCAAAGTGTTGCTATAATCGGGTCCAAATTGGCCACATCCTAAAGGATGAGTAATTGGCACAGCATCCTCAACTTTATTAGCGATTTGCTGAACTACATGATTTACGCATACAACAGAAGAAATTATTGCTATCTTATTTCTAATTCCTACTTCACCCTTCGGCCGTTGATATCCCATAAATTCGTCGTTCATATTTTCAATACCTCCTTGAGATACTGGCTTGTAAGATTATGGGTATGTATCCAATCTCCTTTCTTTATGTTTTCTGTAGCAAACCCTATTGACTGACCATATTTTTTTACCAAATCACCTTTTTTAATGTCTGTTAAAGCGATTTTATGCCCCATGCCTATGTTTTGGTTAGCAATAACAGAAATATTCTTTATTTGAAGTTGTGAGTCTTTCGATATATCTTCCAAAGCAGTAGCGCAATTATCTTCTGGATTCATAATGATAAATTTCTTCATATTTCTGACTAATATATTACAATTCTAATTTTTTAAGTATATAAAAGGATAAAAATTCATTAATAAAATTAGTGTTACAAAAGAAAAAAATGATGTTAAATTTTAACTAATTCATAATCTGTATTTCCAAGAGCATCTTTTACAGCGGATTCAAACACTAAGGCTATATTGAGCATCGGATTTAAAGCTTGAAATTTTTCAATTCCAATTTCAATAGGTTTACTCCATTCATCTTCTTTATTAAGGAAAGGAAGTCCTGGAGCAGCAATTTCTGCATCTACGCAAGCTTTATCAATCGCGACAGGATCTGTGGATCCATAAACTCCTAAATCAGGAACTACCGGTATACTAGCATTAGAGACACAATCACACTGAGCGGGGATGTCAATAGCAATATTTAAGTATCGAATTTTATCAGGCCCAAAGGTTATTACTGCCGTAGCATTATCTATGAATCGTTCAACAAAGGTGTTTACTTCATTCGCCGAAGGTCCTTTAATAGCTCTTTTTATAGGGCATTTTTGCATACATTTAAAACAACCATAGCACAAAGAAGCATTAATAATAGCAGAATTCCCATCCACCTTAACTGCACCTACTGGACAAGCTTCTACGCATTCTTGTTTACACAAAGAAGGATCGCATTTCTTTAAATTTACAATTACACCCTCACTGAAATGAGCTAAATGCTTATTATGTTTGCTAACGCATCCAATTCCAAGTTGTTTTAATGCACCTCCAAAACCAGCGAATGGATGACCCTTAAAATGAGAAATTATAACGAGCTTGTCATAATCAAAAAGTCCTTTAGCACAGAAACTTCTTTAAATTGAATCCCTTCTATTTTTATTACTTTTCTATCAATTCCATCGGCTCCATCTATAAATTCAAGAGGAGCACCTGTAATCGATTCAGTGTAACCATGAAGATGTGCAATTTTTAGATGATCTGTTGCATTTCGTCGATGCATAACTCCTATTTCGTACTCCTCATTTATACTAATATGTTGAACATGGCCTCCTAAGCCTTGAGTTTCGTAAGAGTAGGAATACCTCCTTTAGCTTTTATTGCATTAACTACTTCACGTACATAATCCGGTCGTACATATCTCGTATTGTGTGCTTCCCCTACATGAACTTTCACTCCTACTTTCTCCCCCTGATTGATATGATCTAAAATCTTATCTAAAATAAGTCTAGTCTTTACGAGATTATTTGTTACCATGTTGGCAGCAGTATTTTGTATAGAAGGAATTTCATTTGGCGAAGCCCAATAAACAATGGGTTTATTTACCATTTTGGATAACCTTTATCTTTTTATAAGATAATTCTAATTAAGATAAAATCTATTAATAAACTTATTCAATATTGAAATTTATGTAATAGTTTAGGAAATCTATTTTCCAGTGAATTCCGAATCTTTAAACTTTCTAAACATTTAAATTGTTTAATGGTTTCACTTGAAACATATTTCCGAAAATTATGGATTAGGGTATTACAAAAATGTCAAAGGGATATTTAGGCAAAATCTTATGGATAAATCTTTCTGATGAAACTTTTAAAGAAGAAATAAATTACAAAAAAATGCAAATTTTGATTAGTTCTGGAATATAAGGAAAAAAAAATAATTTGATTTATAACACCGCGATCGCGCTTATTTCTATTAGCATGCTAGGGAAAGGCAAATTCGATACTTCCACAGTTGCCCTTGAAGGATAAGATTCTGAAACGCTGTTATCATTAAAGAATTTCTTGTAAACAGTATTCATTTCGTTAAATTCGTCAATATTTTTTAAAAATACGGTTGCATTAACTATATTAGAAATTTTACCGCCTCCAGCTTCTACGATTGTTTTTATTTTGTTGAGGGTAGTTAAGGTCTGTTCTTTAATATCTTCCTCAGATTGAGCCGAACCTTGACCAGAAATAAATATAAAATTACCCGTTTTTATGCCTGGATTATAAGGTCCTGCAACGGGAATTCCCGGATTAATCATTTCAATATCTGGCATGATTATTTTAACGCTTATTTGTTTTAATAGATTTTTATCTTGAATCCTTTTAGAAAAGGCAAGCTTAAATTAACCTTCCTTAATCCAATAAAAACGAAAAAGATATTTGTAGATGATCGTTTTTTTAAGTAATACTAGCGCTAATTTAAGTGAACAATATTATGTCTAAGAAATTATCAACTAAACCACTAAGAGGAATGGAAGATTACTATCCATCTGATTTGCGAGAAACAAACTGGATAATTGATACTATTAGAGATGTTGCGGATTTGTATAGTTACGAAGAATTCGAAAGTCCAAAATTGGAACCCATTGAAATTTTTGCCGCCAAATCCTCTGATGAGTTAGTAAATGAACAATCTTTCATATTTGAGAAGAAAAAAGGAGAAAAATTAATATTAATTCCTGAACTTACTCCCTCATTAGCGCGAATAATCTCAGCGAAGCGTCAGGAATTAAAAAAACCTATAAGGTGGTTTTCAGTGCCAACATGCTATCGGTATGAAAGACCACAAAAAGGTCGACGAAGGGAATTCAAGCAAATTAATATGGATATCTTAGGAGAAGATAATCTTTATGCTGATTTAGAGATATTTAACATTATCGTTAATATTTTTTCCGAATTTGGTGCCACATCAAAACAATTTCAAATTTATTTCAATAATCGTCGCTTCATAGATTCTGTTTGTGAAATAATTTTAGAAATCCCAAAAGAAAAAATCCCGATAGTTTACAAAATTTTAGATAAAGCTGATAAAATGGAAGACTCGGAATACGAGAAGTATGTGTTAGAAAATTTTCAAAATGAGATAATTATCCAAGGTATTTTTAAGCTAAGGGAGGTTGCAAGTCTAGAAGAGTTTTTTAACAGATTTGAAGATATTTCTGAAGAATTTTACACTTCAAGGGGGTACAAAGAACTAACTTCATTTATACAACTTCTAGAAGATGCGAATATTTCAGAGTATTGTACTTTTTCTCCTGGGGTTGTGCGGGGTCTGGATTATTATACCGGAATAGTATATGAAGTTTTTGATACAGGAAAAGAAAACATACGAAGTATTTTTGGTGGAGGACGCTATGATGACCTGTTATCTCTATTTTCTGATGAAAAAATTACGGGGACGGGATTTGGAATGGGTGTTTTAATGTTTTCTTTATTTCTAAAAACCTACGATTTAATACCTGAAGAAATTAGGGAAAAAGATTATACCGATACTATTTATATCGCCTCAATTAGTGATAACGTATCTAAATATGCGTTAAAACTAGCTCAAATGATTAGATTTGAAGATTTTCCTTGCATTGTAGATTATAGATTTTCAAATCTAAAAAATCAGTTGAGTAAAGCCAATGATCTTGGAGTTTTGATTGTATTGATAATTGGTTCTAAAGAGATGGAACAGAATGAGGTTACAATCAAGAACATGAAAACGGAAAAGCAAGAAACGATTAAGGATAGTGCACTAATTGATAAAATTTATGATATACTGGATGAATTTGAGGACCAAGCTTAAGTCTATCGTATTTTTTAAAGTAAAATATAAAATCTGTATAATCAAATTCAAATTATTGATTTTTGTATTATAATCACTAGATTATATCAATTTAGAAATTTCCCTCTAGTATTAGCGCTTATATTAGGTCTTTTAATTGAGTGGAGAAAAACCAAAAGTTCGAAGTAAAGTTGCTGTTAAAAGTAATTTATTGCCGATAAATGAACGTATAGGAAACTTTAAAGAAGTTAATCTTGGATATCTTAAAACTGAAGAAGTAGCTGAAGAATGTGAGAGATGTTTTCAGTGTTTTACAAAAAGTGATCCTAATGAAAAACCTCCGCCATGCATGAAGTATTGTCCTACCCATTGTAATTCAAGAGAGGTTATAAAAAATGTTATGGATAACAATATTGAATACGCTCTTAGGATCATATACGAACATTATCCCTTTCCTAGAAGCGTGGAACGAGTATGTCCTGGTTATTGCCAGCTTTATTGTACAGCTGGAAAGAAAGGGGATTCAATTCAGATCCCTCTTATTAAACGATTTTTAGTTGATAATTACGGGCCTTATAAAGATTTTTTTAAATGTGAAGCAGACATAGGGAAAAAAGTTGCTATCATAGGTTCTGGACCTTTAGGTCTAACAGCTGCGTACTATTTACGAAAACTCGGGATTTCTGTAACCATTTTTGAAAAAACGAATATCGTTGGAGGTATGATGGCTTTTGAAATACCAGAATTCAGATTACCAAGAGATATTCTTAATGAGGAAATCTCGGATTTAAAAAATTTGGGAGTCGAAATTGTTCTTAATAGAGCAATAGATGAAGATTTCACTATTGAAAGTTTATTAGAATCTGGATATGACGCAATTATCATAGGTATTGGAACTCATAAAGCGAGACAGACGGACCTTCCAGGGGGTAATCCTAAAGTCATTTTACAAGGCTTATCATTCTTAAGGAATTTTCATATGAATAATCAAAATCCCAATTTAGAAGGCAAAAAAGTGGTTGTAATTGGTGGTGGAAGCACAGCAACCGATGCAGCAAGAGTTAGTAAGCGGTTGGGAGCAGAAGTTTCCATTTTATATCGTAGAAAAAAAGAGCAGATGCCAGCAGGAAAAGGTGAAATTCAAGATACTGAAGATGAGGGAATAGCAATCAGTTATTTAATAGCTCCTGTGAAATATGTTTGTACGGAAGACAAAATTCAAGGTGCTGTATGTCAAAAAATAGAGTTAGGAGATCCTGATTCAAGTGGAAGACCTACTCCAATACCTATTGATGCATCAAATTTCAATGTAGAAGCCGATTATATAATCGAAGCTATTGGGCAAGAACCTGATTTAGATGGGTTCAATACAGAAAAACTTAAGATTACTGATATGAACACATTCATAGTCAACGAGAAATTTGTCACTTCCATTCCTGATGTGCTTGCTGGGGGAGATTGCGTCACAGGGTCAAAAAGGGTAGTCGAAGCAGTAGCTCATGGAAAAATTATAGCCGATCAACTTAAAAGCATCTTCTCAGAAGAGAAGGATAAGAGTTGATCTGTTAAGTAACAATAATCGTGTATTTAATTGAATTATCGACTTTTTTTGATTAATATGACTCAAAGTTTGGAAAACACGAACATTATTAAGATTTAGAGTAATTAATTCTATTTATGAAAATCAATCTCAAAAAATCTGATATTTTTTATATTATCGGTTTAGTTGCAGCTACAATTTTCATGATTCTTGAATTCATTTTTGGATTTGTTGCGTTGAACATTACTTTCTTAATTTTCTTTTGGACAATGAAGCTTCTTTCCGGTTTTGGTTTGATACTGACAGTATCAAATGTAATTTTGTGGATTCTAAATCGTTTTACAGAAAAATTTAGTAAAAAAGAAATTCAGGCTCTTGTAATTTTACAAGTGATAGTCCCAGGGATCCTCATAGGTTACGCGATTTATAGTATAGTTTCCAGCTTACCTCCCGCCATGCCTCCAACAGGCACACAATACTGGATTGATCTTCTGATATTTCTTTACGGTGTTATTTCTTTGATGCTAACATTATATATAATTCCATTAATTAAGGAAGAATTTCAGGAAGCCGCAGACGAGGGAGTAGTCGATCGTGTAAAGAGAGAAGCAAAAGAAATAGGAAGAAAGATAAAAAAAGGATATTTTAGCTTGAGAAAAAAGTATGCGAAAGTTCAAATTCAAGATCAAATGACATTAGGAGATGTCCTGGATATCTGGAGAAATCGATTTGCGGTGTATTTACTCATCCCGATTGCAATAGGTTCCCTCATCTTTACACCTGTAGCGTTTGTTTGTATTATATTTTGGCTAAAATTATTTGTTTTTGATAAAGGAGAACCTAAGTTTTACGAAAGAATAGCTTTACTTATTTCTATGATTTGGATCGCAACTATTACATGCATATCTTATGCTTTTAAACTCGTATTCTTTACATCCATAGAACCATTTTTCTGGACGATTCAAGTGTTTTACCTCGTTGGAATACTTATTTCCACCTGTATTTATCTTTATCGATTCATTAAACTTAAAGGAATAACGATAAAAAAAGTTAAGAAAGAGATACATGAAAGAAGATCGGCTAAGGATAATAATAAAAAAGATTAGTTGGAATAATAATTTTAAATTTTTTTTTTTTTAAATCATAATATCATTAGAATAATAAAGACAGTTTCCTATTAATATTTAAAATACACAATTCCTAAATACTATAATCATGAATTTTATTGAAGATTTAATTCAATCTATTATTGATAAACGCAGCGTTGTGTGCATGGGATTAGATCCTCGAATGGATAAAGAAGGGGAAATTCCTCAATATTTGATTAAAGAATTAGAA
>JAGXNZ010000307.1 GCA_019894655.1 Promethearchaeota archaeon
AGTAATTTGGTCTTATGTATCAGCTTTCTTTGCTTGGGTTTCAGAATCAGCGGGAATTTTTGTGCTTATTAGCGGAGTTATAGCCTTGACTTGGGTTGGATTCGAAAGCAAACGTAGGGGATCGTTCTTTAAACGAAAATCTAATTCAGAAAAAACATTTACTATTTCCAAATTCTTAAGAATTATCTTAAGAATTATCTCTTACTCCGGTGTTATTGTTGGAATACTTTGTATCTGGGCAGGAGCTATGGGTTTAATCCTGGATATTCCACCAAGTTTTAAATACGGTGATATAACACCTCATGCTGATCATTTTACATGTATATTTTTGATTGTTGTTGGAATTGCGATGTTTTTTAAACCGGTCAAGGATTTACCTCTCTCTAGTATCCTGGGTCTTATTGCAGCATCAGCTACTGTCTTTATTTTAGCACTCTTAGTACCAGATTCAGCAGTAGAATTTATTGCTGGTTGGATTAACCCAAAATTGTTACTAATTATAACATTCATCATTGTAACAGCACTCGTTGCCTTTATAGCTAAATTCTTCATTAAAATACCTCAAACAATTTCAAAATTCCTTTCATGGCCTCCTGTTGCATTTGTTATAATGGTCTTCGGATTCGTTCAGGGAATTTTGCTTTGGGGTGTTGGGATAAGCATATTCGCGAATATACTTTAAAATTCTCTTTTTTTTTATTTTTATTTCTGTAGATGTTAGATCAAAGGTAATCTGATAATCTTTTCTGTTGATTGAACTCCTTTAGGGGAATATTAAGCCTCTTCTTTAGTAAGTTTACAGATTCGGGAGCGTTGCCTTGAAAGTGGTTATTCACAATTATGAAAATTTCATAGATATTAGACATTTTCTCAATCATTTGTAGGTTTCTAAGAAGATCGTTTATACTATCTTCTTGATTTCTTTGAATTCTGTTAAACACACTTAGTTCACGGTCACCAATAAGGCGGATATAATAGAAATTTTGGTCGGTTAAATAGTGAGCATTTAACCCCGGCATGTAAGTTGTTCCTAAAACAAAGTTTGGCCTGTCAATAATCTCTGAAACTATTTCTTCTTTAAACCAGGAGTTATCGCGTAATTCTATTACATATCTATAATCTGGAGGGAGTTCAGTAGATAATAATTTTAACTGTTTAAAATGTTTTTCCGTGAATTTAAACCACGGAGGAAATTGCAGTAGATAGGCTACGACTTTATCTCGCAACGGTGATAATTGAGAGAAAAATTGAGAAATTAAATAATCGAGATCAGAATCATTTAAATTATGAGTAATTTTTTGCCACACTTTAACTACAAACTTAAAATTCTCTGATACTTGGTTGTACCAGTTAGTAACTGTCGTTTTATTAGGAATATTGTAAAAAGTAGAATTAATCTCAATTAATTCAAAAAAATTCGAGTAGAACTCTAAATGATTGTATCTTTCAAGTGGTTTAGGGTAAAATGGTCCCACCCAATCTTTATAATCCCATCCAGCGCATCCAATACTTATTTTAACCATGCTGAATTACCATTTGCACTCCATTCATAAATTTATTATATCTTTTCGAATAAAGTAAAGCTATTTTCAATAAAATAAATTAGCTTTATAAAAAATTAATGGCTTCGATAATTTAATATAACAGAAGAAGAATTAATTTATATAGCCTTAAAACAAATGAGATAAAATCTAAACGATAATCGAGAATTTGATTAGAGAATCTTAAGACTATTAAAATGTTTACAAACAAGTCAAAAAGGTGAAGAAAAAATTACCATTAATTGGGAAAGGGCTGAGTTGTCTCCAGAAAAAGCCTTAAAAGTAGAAGGCAGGGTATTATTAGATTTAAGGGCTAAAATTAAAGAACTGGAAAGAGAATTAACCAAAAATCAAGAAGAACTCGAGAAAACCAAAGAAGATTTGAAGGAAACTCATCATAAATTAAGCGGAAGAGAAAAAAGTCTTGTTAAGATAAGTGAGAAATTCTCTTCTGCTAAGAAGAATTTAGATAATGTATCTGAAAATAAGCTAAATGCCGATATTGAATTAACTCGATTAAAGCCAGAGCTTGAAGAACTCCAAACAAACCTTTCAGAAGCAAATGATAATATTAGTAATTTGAAGACTGAATTAAGATTTACGAAAGAAAAAGCAAGCGAAATGGAACAAACCATTAAATTCAAGGAGAAGACTTTAGAAAACTCCAAGGGAGAATTAGAAAAACGAAAAAAGGAGATAGATAATCTAAATAATATCTTAAAATTAAATCAAAAAGAAACTGCAGAATTAATAGATAAAATCAAATCACTCGAAGCAAAACTTTCAGAAATAAGATCCACACCAAAAGTTTTAGAACGAATTAAAGAAATGATGGCTCATAAAGGATTTCTATCTGATAGAGAACTTGAAGACATCATCAAGGAATTTAATTAGATTATAGTAGTTTGTCTTAAACAGCGATCTATAATTTTAAAAAATCTCGTATAAGCAGATATTATACGAGATAATAAATAATTTGAAAAAATTATATATTGTGCAATATAAAAATAATAATATTAACTAATAATATTAAAAGAAAATAAATGAAGGTGTAAGAAATATTACTGTAGATTGGCAAAAAGCAGAAGAGAGTCCGGAAAAGTCTCAAAAAATAGAGGGTCGATTTTTATTAGACCTTAGAGCAAAAATCAATGATTTAGATCAGCAACTTAAGCAAAAAGAAAAGAAGCTAGACTCCATATCAAAAGAATTAGGCGAAACTAAAGAAAAATTGGCTGTGAGTGAAAAAAAGCTCAATGATACTACTCAGGATTTAAATTCAATCAAAACAGAGTTAACATCTGTATCAGAAGAAAAAACAGAAATTAGAACAGAATTAGAAGCATTAAAAAACGAAAAATCTGAACTCGAGAAGACTTATAATGAAGCAAAGGAGAATATGAAGGAATTAGAACCTAAGGCAGAGTCTCTAAAAGAAGAATACGATCAAAAAGACAGAGAGTTAGCAGATGTTAAGAAAAATCTTCAACAGACAATATCTGATAAGTATGTTGAGATCGAGAGCTTAAAAGACGAGTTAACAAGACAGTTGGATAGTAAGGAAGACGAAATAATCACTGCTAAGAATGAAATTGAAGAAAAGAACAAAGAAATTGAAGCAATTAAACTTAAATTAACTACTTTTGAAGATTTCCTTGAAGAATCAAAAGGAGCACCTCAAGTTATTGAAAAAATTAGGGAAACTATGTCACATAAAGGTTTTCTTTCCGATAAAGAATTGGAAGATATTTTAGCAAATTACTTAGAGTAAGAATTTTACTCCTTTATTTTTTAATTTCTTCAAGATTTAACTTCCAAGTGATGAGTCAGATAAATCAATTCTTTAAAATAGTAAGCAAAAAGGAGAAATAATTGTTATTACAAATGATATCGTTAGTAGATTTTTACATTTTATTCTTTAAAATCATTATATCGTTTTTCTGTGGCTTCGTTATAGGAATAGAGCGTACTAGAGTAGCAGCTCAATATGGTGCTCGAGACCACATCTTTTTTTCAATGATTTCGACCTCTTTAATAATTTTGCATGACATATTTTTACCTGTATCTGAAGGATTTATTCTAATCATATTATTTTTTGGCGGAATGATCATTTTTTTGTTAATTGGATCTATCTACAGGTTATTTCGGGAAAAAGACCCAGGTTATACAACTACTCTATCAATGATATTAGCAATGATTGTAGGTATAATGTGTTATTATAATGAATATCTTGCTATTACCATTTCTGTTATATTTTTAATTATCCTATCTACAAAAAAGCAGTTTAATAAAATCAGAAAATTGAAGGAAATTGAATGGACTGGAACCGTGGAGTTTATTGCAATCGTAGTTTTACTTTATATCCTAATTCCAGACAATCTTCAAGTTTTTGGTATTGTTGTTAAATCAATAATAGTAATATTTATCGTAATTTTGACTATAAAATATTTTAGTTATTTTTTATTAAAAAGTACGTCTGAGAAAAATTTATATTATCTTTCATTCTTAGGAGGTTTTGCTCACAGCGAGGCTACAACTGTTGAGCTAGCTGAAGCTGGTGCATCTTCCTCATCAGTTTGGCTTGTTATTCAAACTATGCTGATCAGGATGATCATTGTTTTATTGATTACTCCTACTTTATTGGGTTATGCAGTTTATCCTATTCTAACCACATCGATTATAGGATTAATTGGATCATTTTTAATACTAAGAAAAAAAGAAACTCAACTAACTCTAGAAAAGATTAAAAATCCTCTCTCAATTAAGAGTGCACTAATCTTTGCGGGAACATACTTAATAGGTTTAGTTTTATCAATTGTTTTAAGTTTTTTTGAATTAAGTATTATCGCATATTATCTTATCGTATTTGGAATTGGGTTACTTTCTGGGGGTGCTTCATCTTTATTTGTGGCAACTGCGTTCTATAAAAGTTTAATTAACGAAGGAAACGCGTTATTGATGTTAACAATCGGATTATCCGCGGCAATTTTGAATAAATTATTTTATTCTACAAGATCTTTAGATGAAAAGAAAAACAAAAAAGTGTATACTTTTCATCTAATCCTTTACATTTTAATTACAACAAGTATATTGATATCAACTACATTTTTTACAATATCTATCTTTAATTTAACATTTCTTTAATTCATTTTAATCCTAAATTAATGATTAATAATGGTAAAGCTAATCTGGGAAAACAAGAACGATCTTCTAAATAATATTTCTAGATTAAAAACTGCATATCGAGATTATTATGAAACAATTGAAGTGATTCCTCAAAAAATTAAGGTTAGTAATAGCCAAAATTGGAAATACATGTTATTTTGGGGTGATAATTTAAATGTAGCATATCACTTATTGAATAATTTCGAAGAAAAAATTGACTTGATTTACCTCGACCCCCCTTTCTTTTCGGGCTCCAATTATAACATAAGCATTTTAGAGGGAGAAACTAAATACGATTCGATAGCTTATTTTGATGTTTGGAACAATGATATCGATTCATATTTACAAATGCTATACGAAAGGATTACTATTTTTAGAAAACTTCTATCTGAAAAAGGATTAATGTTTATTCATTTAGACTGGCACGCCAGTCATTACGTTAAACTACTTTTAGATGA
>JAGXNZ010000308.1 GCA_019894655.1 Promethearchaeota archaeon
ATTTGGAGCTAGAATTCTTTCAAGTTGGGGTTGAGTAATGACATTTTCAAACTTTCCGTATCCATACTCTCCGTATGGTTCGTAAATATCCCACCCCGTTGCTACGATAATTGTTCCTACCTTAAATGTGACTTCTTCGGGTAATTGACTGAAGTCTATTGCATCTAGCTCACAAGCCTCAACGCAGCTAAAGCATTCTACGCATACTTCTCGATTAATGTCATATAAGAATGGAACGGCTTGTCCAAACGCGATGTCTATAGCTCTTCGTGGTCCTAAGTGTTCGTCAAAGTAGTTTGAAGTAGTTATAGGGCAGACCTCCGTGCATGCTCCGCATCCATTACAATCATTGTTAACATATCGTGGTTTCTTTTCCACAGTTACATCATAATTTCCAACGTACCCTTCAACTTTTTTTACTTCGCTATAGCTAAGAATCTCTATGTTCTCATTTCGATTGACTTCGAGCATAACAGGACCGCAGATTCATATAGAACAGTCGTCGGTAGGAAATGTTCTATCTAATTGGGACATTCTACCACCTATTGTAGTTTTGCTTTCAACAAGGTAAACTTTAATCCCTTCATTTGCTAGGTCCAACGCAGCGTTCATTCCAACTATCCCCGCACCCACGACTAGAGTGGCCTTCTCAACAGGAACCGTTCTCACTGGGACAGCCTTCAAAGTCTTTGCTCGGTTAACTCCGCTGTTAACCAATATTTTAGCTTTATTCAATGCCTCTTCATTATCTTCAGTACACCAAGAACAATGTTCTCTCACATTGACCATTTGAAAATGATAGGGGTTCAAATCTGTTTTAGCGATAGAACCTCTATAAATTGGTTCGTGAGTTCGAGGAGTTCAAGCGGAAGCAACAATGCAATCTAGATTTTTCTCATTTATATCATTTATGATTTCTTGTTGCCCGCTTTCTGTTCAAAGGAACGCATGAGTTTTAGATACTACGACATCATCTAAACCTTTAGCAAAATCTACCAATTTATCACAGTCTACTTTTCTTTTTATATTGATTCCTCATTGGCAAGCATAATAACCGATTCTTGTATTCAATCCTTGATTGTTTTTTTCCATTTTCTTTCTTACTCCACCTCAATTTTTACAATTATGTATAATAATTCCTTTCGTTAATTACTTTTCGTCCTTTATCATTTTCCGACATTTTTTGCGATATTTTGTCGAAAAATTTACTTCTTTTAATAAATTTTTATTTAATTTATTATTTAAGTTAGTTTTTATGTGATATATTAAATTATTTTCTATTTAACGATATAAGAAAAAGCTAATAATCCAATTAATGACATAATAAAAAATAACAAATTCTTCAATCTAAGGCTTTTAATTGTATCTAAATAAGAAAGACGCCAAATTTACAATTTTTAGATAGTCTATTGCGCTAATTGAACTTGATTTATAGCTGAAGTTTCTTTTTCACGTTCGATAAAATTTGCTGTGAGTTCTTCTAACTTTTCTATTTTATTTTCTAGAAGTTCTATTCTGCTAAAATTCGCTGCTAAGATTTTTCTTATTAGTCTATTTTCTGAAATGGTAAACGCTCCAGCTTTTTTCCTGAAAAATTTGTACCTTCGATAAGGTTCAGATCTTTTCAAAAGATTTAATCTAATCATCCATTTAATAGCGGGCATAAAATGTTTTTTAGGACCAATTCTTTTTTTGACTTCTCCATAATAATCTTCAAGTGTATGTTTTTGGTATTTTAAGAGGTTTTGTGATTTATTGGTATTCATAAAACCACAATGGAAGTCTTTTTCAGCAAATCCTTCTTCAGGGAGGAAATTTCTACCTAACCCAAAAATCTCCATCATATCGTTAAGATACTCTCGATATGTTATTCTACACTTTTTTCCACCGGCTAAATTGAAAGTCTCACCCCATACCTCATCGCACTCAATTGCGTTGACTATGGCTAATCCAACATCTTTAGTGTCACATATTTCGATAGAAGTATCTAAAGGCATATGAAACATTAAAGGATCCATATTTAGTTTATCGATAGATGTGATGTAGGTTAATCTGAATATTGCAGAATCTACACCCGATTCTCTAATCAACTTTTCAGCAGAAATCTTAGTTATTGCATAATAATCTCCTTTGCTGGGGACAAGGGGATCGGTAACTTCTATCATTGGATTGTATCGGCGATCTCCATAAATCGCTACTGAGGATGTAAATATCAATTTTGGTTCAAGTGCTTGTTTCTTAATCGCATTTAAAATATTTTTCGTGCCTCCAACATTTACAGATTCAGCCAAGCTGGGATTAGTATCTGCTAACGGTGGAATAATCGCAGCCAAATGAATTATTAGATCTTGTTTTTGAACAGCAGCATTTACATCTTCCTTATTTCTGAGGTCACCCCAAATAATCTCAATTCTATTCTTATATTTTTTAGCGATCTTTCTGTTTTTTCTATTATAGACTTCAAAAACTCTGACTTCATAATCTCTATTCAATAGTTCCTTTAAAGTGCTTAACCCTACATTTCCAAACGCACCTGTTAATAATACTTTCATACTACTCTCCTTATAAAATTAATAATTTTGTTTTCTTGCCTAAACTGAAACAAAATCCCTATGAAATAAGAATTAATACTTACTAAATAATCGAATGGTTGCGATCGCAACATATAATAGTTTCTATTTATTTTACAAATTATATGAAAATCATAAGATTACAGATACCGGGCAATTTTTTAGAACACATAGGCTTTGCAGACCTGTTTCAACATCTTGAATTCATAGAAATTTTAAACGCTTTCCAATACGACCAAAATCACTTCTTTGCTCTTCAGAGGATAAGGTTCAAACCAACTATAACTCAAGATCTGGATAAATACATTAATGAAAAATTTAATCCTCAATCTTTCCAGTTATTAAATCAAACTAGGAACGAAATTATTTGCATTATGAATCAGAATAAAACCTCTGGATTCTTTCCAATCGTCGACTCAGGCCCATGGGCATTCCTTTTTCCCATTCATGTTTCTCAAGAAGTTCTTTTAATTAATTTAATCTCTCAAAATGAATATGTCAATAAATTATTCGATGTTATTAATTCATTTACTGAGAAATATGAAATCATAGGAATGACCGATTTGGATAAAATTAATGAAGTCGATCAAACAATCTGGAGATCAGCAATTCCGTTTCCAAATTTTACAAAGAGACAGCAAGAAGTAGCTGCATATGCTGCTAAAGAAGGTTTTTTTAAAACTCCAAAGAAGATAAGTGCGGTTCAAATAGCTACTTATTTTGGAATATCAGAATCAGCTGTTAATAAGCTATTAAAAACTGCCAAAAATTTAGCTATGGAATATTTTTTTGGATCATTTTTGTAATATAAATGTTTGAAAAGGTCAAATTATTCAGCATTTTTGACTAAAAACATAAATTATATTGAAAATATTTTTATTAGCGTGTGACCTAATAATTAAAATAATCAAATTTAATGTAGAAAGCAATTCGAAGGAATTTCTAATTAATTATGCCAGATTCAAGGGTTTCACCTCAAGAAATATTTGACAACCGAGAAGAATATGGATTAGAAAATTCCGTTGAAATGCTAACAGATATTATTGAAACAGATAAGGATAACGGTAGCAGAATAAAAGCTATAAAATTTCTTGGCGGTATTATAAAATACATTCCTAAATTAAATAACGAGTGCTTTACTACATTGGAAAACATCCTAATTTCTGAACTCAATATTGATATAAAATGTGAAGCTGCATTAGCTTTAGGAAAACTAAAGAACGACAAAGCACTTAAACCTTTAAAATGGACATTAGAACAGAAATCAGCCGATGCTGGCCTAAGATTAGCTACTTTGAAGGCAATAAAGAAAACGAAGTTTAAGGAACCGCAGATTACAATTTTTATAAATGAATTAGATTCTGAATATAGTTCCATCAGGGAATATGTCAGAAACCAACTAGTGGGGCTCGAACCTGAAAGTCTTATTAGGTTATTGCTGGAAAATTTAGAGAGCGAGAATATTTCAAACAAACATAAATCAGAAATCATCAAACTAATTGGCTATGAACTTTCCAGCATAAATATTTCATTTCAGGATATGGATTATATAAAAGTGAAATATCCAGAGATTGTTTCCAGTTTACTTCGTGATAAAGCAGTACTGTTAGAACAAATTACTCGAAATTTAAAAACCGAAAATATCGAGTTAATGGACTCGGCAACTTTGATATTGAGACTTTTAACCCCCGAGATTAACAGAGACATAATCAAATTATTATTAAGTGATGACTTCATAGTTAGAAAAAACGCAATTACATTAACTGGAAAGCTAAAATTAAAGGATGCTATAGAATCTTTAATTTCAGATTTAGACAATATTTATAGCGAAGTTAGTGTAGCCACGATTGAAGCCTTAGGAGAAATTGGTGATCTTTCTGCTGTACCCGAGTTACTTGATGTTTTGAATGTTGAGGATATAAGCTTTGAATACACAGATATAGACATGAAGTTTTATATAATGGCCGCCGTAAAGAAAATTTATACGAGCAATAAAGGGGCTAATTACGAATATTTATTTTCTAGTTTGGAATCGAATAGTGAAACCCTTAAGGAAAGCATCGCATTTATATTAGGTGAAATTGGCAATAAGGAGTTTGCCTACCCCTTAACTGAATTACTAAAGACTAGGAATTTGGATGTTAAGAAAAACGCGATTATAGCTCTAGGTAAAATTGGAAATATCGATCCTATCGCACATTTAATAGAGATCTTAGAAAGTCCCAATTCCTATTGGTTGATTAAAAAAGTAGCAATAGACGCAATTTTAAACATTTTTCAGAGAAATTGGTATCGAATAAAGGAAAATAATGTCGAATTTAAAAGGACGGTAACCAAGCATATTGCCACATTAATCGATATTTTAAAGAAAAGCGAAGCAGAAAATGCCAAGGTTAAAATTAGCTTAATAAAATTCTTAGAAATTTATGGTGATGAACCAGCTTTGAGTGCTTTACTCGCAAGAGTAAATGATATTGAAAGAATCGTTAGGATACACGCAAGCAATGCGATTAAAAAGATAGAAGATAAGATAGAAGAAAGACTCGGTCTCGATTCAGTCAATTAAACGTGTAAAAAGACTTGTTTCTCTTTTTTTAGAAAATTTTAATATATCTAATCCATAACCGTAACATAGTTATCAAATTATTGAATTAAGCTAATATAAAGTTCTTAATGAGATACTAAAAATGACGGAATATCCAGCCGAACAAAAGTCAGAATCCTCTCAATATGACTATTCTTTTGATTACATTCAAAAGAAACTCGAAGGGAAAAAAGATTCCTATGGAATGTTAATGAAAGAAATAATTCGGTCAGGGATTTGTACCGAATGTGGCACATGTGCCGCCGTTTGTCCAGTTCTCGAATGGGATCATCTGGCAGGACAACCTAAATTAATAGGAAAATGCACAGGATGTGGGATATGTTACAATCAATGCCCAAGAACCATAACCGATCCTATTCAACTAATGGGCGAATTTAAAACGGGATATGTATCAAACACTAATATTCCAGAAGTAATAGGAGCCCAAGATGGAGGAACTGTGACATCATTATTAAGTTATCTTTTCGACGAACATTTAATTGATGCTGCTATTGTTTCAATGAAAGACCCTAAAAATCCTTGGCACCCCGTCGCTCAAATCATAACAAATAAAGAAGATGCTATTAAAGCTGCTGGATCGATTTACTCTCACTCTCAAACAGTTGAAGCATTAATGGATGCAATAAGAGAAGGATATCGATCAATAGCTTTTGTCGGTACGCCGTGCAATATCGATGCTGTTGATAAGATGACAAGTTCCCCAGCTGGAATGTTAAAGTACTTTATGCGAGCTCACATTCTTAAAATTGGCTTGTTCTGTATGGACAGTTTTTCTCCAGAAGCTATTTACCCGTTCTTTGAACAAGAAGGAATAGATTTAACAAAAGTTGTAAAGATGGACATAAACAAGGGCAAATTCCACATATATTACGACTACGATGCCGAACCTGTAAAATCCTATACCATTAAACAACTCGATAAGTTTAAATCTTCTAGTTGTAATTTCTGTACAGATCTGACTGCTGAAAATGCAGATATATCCGTTGGCTCTGTTGGTAGTGGTCCTAAGAAGAACACGGCTTTTGCGAGAACAGGTATCGGGGCTGAAATTATTGAAGATGCTGCAAAGAAGGGATATATAAAAATTGAACCTTACAATAATATCAACTTAAACGCTGTTTTATTTTTAGCAAAACTTAAAAAAGTATCTCAATACAATATTCAAAAACGTAAAGTTTTCATCGTTCAAAATTCTAAAGAAAAAGAGGAACCTAAAGTAGAAACAAAACCTGAAGAAGAACAAGCTATTGCAAAGCCACTGGGTTCCAGAAAATTCTTGAGCGTCTCAAAAAGCATTAAAGAAGAAGAGGCTGTTCTTAATATTTCCTTAACCAATTCCGTTGGTTATCTCTTGGAAGATATAAGAATTAGAGTTGTCATAGTCGAAGAACTTTTTGAAAAGAACCCATGGATAACTACAATCAGAGAATTATTTCCCTATGAAACAATTGAAATTGGTTATCCTTTAGAAACTACCAATGGCGAGACAATCTACTCTAGTGTCCTAGTAGAAGCATCAACTGAAAAATATGGAAAAATTTTCTCAAGAACATTTAAATTAGCACCAGAAGAAGAAAAATGAATTCTACTGATTATAAAAATAGTTAATCTAAATGTAAAATATTACTTCATTCTGCCTTTTTTATATAAAATAAACGATTTTTTTCCTTATAAAAGTTTAGCAAATCCAAAATTCTATAAGGTAATCATTTATTCGATGAGCTCTCTGCGAATCCTTAAAATTTTTCTTTACCTTCTTTACGCTTATAAAATCCTTACTTCTCAGAAGGTAGTTGTTTATGAGTTCCTTATCTTGAGCACTTTCC
>JAGXNZ010000309.1 GCA_019894655.1 Promethearchaeota archaeon
AGCGGATTTACGATGGTTTACGTGGGCGTTGAAAGTGGAGATGATGAGGTTCTAAAAGCTTGTAATAAAGGAACTACACAAGATGAGCTTACTCTTGCAGCTCAAAAATGTTATAAAGCAGGAATATATTGGTCTGGTATTTTTCTATTAGGGCTTGCAGGAAATGATCCTGAAAAAAGTAGAAAACATGCTATTGAATCTGCCAAATTAATTAATAGAATGGCTCCACCAACACCAATTAATTGGTATATATCACCTTTAACATTAGGTATAACTCCTGGAACTGAGTTGTGGACACAAAAATCAACAGGCGAATTCCAACCGTGTTCTAGCACGCAAATTTTAGAAGAATTATATACGATGATAGAATACACATCAGATGATTTGCAGAAGTGTATATTTAACACAAATCACGCTTCAAATTATTTAAGTTTGAAAGGAGAGTTAAGCAGAGATAAAAATCAATTTCTTAAAATAATTGAAACTGGTATTAAAAACCCAAATATGCGTCGACCGGACTTTCTTCGTGGGTTATAAATTTTATCAATTAATTAAATGCTTACTAATAGATATCTACAAACCAATTTGAATTATGAAGGAAATTACTTTTGAGAGCCAAGCGGCTAGGATTGAAAATTTTTATCACGGGTTTACTGCGACTCATTTGATTCACATAGGAGATAAATTAGGAATATTTGAAGTTTTAAATGATAATAAAAAAGGTTTAACGAGTTCAGAATTAGCTTCAAAATTGGGTCTCCACGAGCCTTATTTAAAAATTTGGTGTCAAACAGCCCTGTATTTGGAAATCTTAGATTATGACGAAGGAGGGAAATTTAAATTTCAACCGTTTATGAACGAGATTTTAGGTGATAAAGCCAATTTCAGGAATATGTTAGGAAGATTTAATTCACTTGTTAATGTCACTGGAGAAAGATTTAAAGAAAGTATTGTACATTATAAAACTGGGAAAACTTTAGAAGGTTATAATCCTCAGCATTCAGAAATAGTAGCAGAAGCGACAAAATCTTTTCATACTTATTTAAATGTCTACTTCAAACAGTTACCAAACACACATCCAATAAAACAAATGTTGGAAAAGGGTATTAATTTTCTTGATATTGGTTGTGGAAATGGAAGACTCATTATTCAATTGGCAGCGTTATTCACGAATAGCCGATTTACAGGTGTGGAGCCTAGTCTATATGGGATTAATGATGCTACAAAAAATATTGACCAATTAGGGTTAAAAGATCGCGTTTTTGTAAAGAATCTTAGTGGTGAGGAGCTTCAATATAAGGAAGAGTTTGAAATTGCTTGTATGACATTAGTCTTTCACGAAATTAATCCTAAAATTCGTTTTAAAGCATTGGAGAACATTTACAATGCATTAAAAAAAGGGGGACGCCTTATTATTTTCGATTTTTCTTACCCAGAACATCTTGCTGATTTCAAAAACCCGAATTACGGATCAGTAATAATTCATCAATTTAACGAAACATCTTTAGGAGCTGTGTTCCTTACCCTTACGGAACAAAACGAAATGTTCACCATAGTCGGATTCACAGAGATCCAAAGGATGAGATTAAAAGGAATTGATATAATTACCGTTTTGAAATAAGTATAAAGATATTACCCAAAGGAGTACCAATAACGCTATAAAAAAAATAAAAATTTATCAGCAAGTCGCTGTATGAAGACCCATCATACTGAATTATTTATTTTAATCCCAAGTACTTGGATAATTATATGTAATGGGAAATCTATTATTGTCTCCCTCTAGTTGATTTTTTTTATTTGGGCAAAATATATGAACAGAACTAATTTTTATTCTATTATACTATTTTAATGATTTCTGAGAAAAATGAGCTTAAAGGAAGAATTTTCAGTCGCTGCAATTGTTTACCATAAAAACGAATATCTACTTCTTAAATACGGATTAGGTCATTGGGAATTTGTAAAGGGTCATAAAGAAGAAAATGAATCTGATGAACAGACAATTTTAAGGGAGTTAGAGGAGGAATCAAGTATCACTGACGCCATAATAATAGAAGGATTTAAAGAGAATTATGATTATTATTTTACTTTCAAAAGTCAAAGAATCCATAAATATGTACGATGTTATCTTATCAAATCCGAAACTAAAGATGTAAAAATTAGTTATGAACATGAAGATTATATCTGGTTGCCACTACATGAGGCACTCAAAAAGCTAACTTTTGATAATGCTAAAAAGTTATTACAAAAAGCAGATAAATTCAGAAAGAACTACTAAATTGTGATTAGTATAGGGCAATACAAAATTCAAAGTTACTAAATTTTCTACTTTTAATATAAAATTAGATAAAAAAAATTAAACACAATTCACATTTTTGCTTTGAGGGCAACCCTTAAATATAGAAGCTGAACAAAATCTGATTATTGAAAAACTTTTATTGAGCTCTAAAATTAAAGTTTAGAAGTGGTTTTATGGAAAAGCAACTACTAAAGGATATATCCAGTGGTCTTATCGGTGAGTTGACGCACTTACACCCAAAAAAGGCGGTTGAGGGACTAACTCCAGCTATTGCAAGAAAAAAACCGAAGAACCTGGATCATTCATGTTGGGATTTACTGCATCATACGGTTTTTTGGCAGGATATTCTGCTGAAGAATCTTGATGGGAAATTTGTTGATTGGTATCCACCGCATGATAAGAATTGGCCCTCCAACGAGAATTTGAGCAATGATGATAATTTTTCAGGACTATTAAACAAGTTCAACAATAACCTCGAGAAAGTAGCTGAGAAACTCCAACATATTAATCTTATGGAGAGAGTTGAAATTGGACCGCCCCTTCCACCGGATACGACCTATTTTAGAATTCTTCTTGTGTTTCTGCAACATACTTCCTATCATTTGGGTCAGTTGGTTACCACCAGGAAGCTTTTGGGAGATTGGAAAGCGGATTAAACCTCCAGAGTATATTTTTCCAATGAAATTCCCTTCGGAATCAGGCTCGAATTTACATTTCCAGGATTTAATCCTAAGAATCATCTATTTAATATCTTGTATAACCATTTTTAAATATAAAATATAAGAAAATACTCTTATTAAAGATTCTAATAAAAATAAGTGGTTAAGACCAAAAAGATTATTTTTTTTAAGATTAAACTTAATAATGATATATTAGTTTTTTGAAAAATTTTCATTTAGATAATATCAATTTTTAATAATTTGTGGAGAAAAGGTAAACGCTGTATGCCAGATGATAGTGCGATTAAAGAGGGTAAAATTTTCGGAGGTTGGCGAGCGCCAGAAAATCTTATTAGAGCCAGTACTACATCGATACATGATGATGGTGTAGCTAAAAGTGTTGGGATGCGTGGTGGAACGATACAAGGAACTATACATTTAAGCATGTTCGCCCCTTTGGCAAAGAGAATATTTGGTGATCGTTGGTTTGAACAAGGGACGATTAGCATGTATTATACGTTTGCAACAATCGATAGAGAAGAAGTAAGAGCAATCATTGAATTACCTCCAAATACAACTGAAGAGATGCTACCCATTTCAACGAAGGATGCGCAAGTTAAAGCTTGGGCTGAAATGAAAAATGGGCAACAAATTATGACAGGGACCGTATCAATAGGTTCACCCAAAGTACCATCATATTTACAAGCAATAGAACTAAAGAATAGTAAGCCCGAGGATTTACGAATTTTAGCAAGAATTAAAGTTGGTGATAAACTTCCTTCAAAGGAGATTTTTCTTACACAAGAAGAAGCCAATAAAGGATTGAAAAGAATACCTGACCAATTGGAGTATTATAAAAGAAAAGATAAGACTCCGTGGGGAAATGCGATCTTTTATCCTACTGCTTTGTTTGAGGCCATGGCATTAGGTTCTGAGCGAACAAGTACAGAAGAGTTCCAAGCTGTTCCGTTCTTTGGTGCGACCGAACTTAGAAATATAAACGGACCAGCACTCGTTGGTATTCCGTATATTGCAAAAGGGAAATATGTCTCTATTGGAGCCTCTAAGAAAACAGAATATGTTTGGCGGGATTGTACGTTAGAAGAAAAAGAAACGGGAAA
>JAGXNZ010000310.1 GCA_019894655.1 Promethearchaeota archaeon
CCAATTCCCGTAGAATTTTTTAACTCCTCTCGAGACATAGTTTCTTTTTCCCCATGTAGTGTCATTAAAATACGATAGTGCGGTTGACCCTGCCAAATTTTTTCTACTAGAACTCTGAATATAGATAATAGCGCCGTAATCCTTTCGAAATCTAAATCTTGAGACTCAGCCTCCTCAGCTAATCTAGCAAATTTCGATAATTCAATCTTAACTTTTTCATATTCTTTTAATAAACGTTTTTGCTCCTCTGTCATAGTACCAATTTTTTTGTCTCTTTCCTGTTTTTCCAGGCCGAGTTTATGCGTTTCTTCTTCCAATACCTGCTTGTCTTTCTCTAATTTTGCTTTTTCTTGCTCTAGTTGAACCTTTTCCTCTTCAAGAGTTTTTTTATCTCGACTCAATTGTTCTTTATCTTTTTCAAGAACTAGTAATTCTGTCTTAGCTGTTTCTAAAACTTCTATAAATTGTTTAAAATTATCTTCAACAGATCTTAAGGAGCTCTCAATTATTTCTGTAGCACTTTTTTTTTCCGACATTAGATTTCACAATAAATGATTTTTCTTAATAGTTATAAAATAAATTAAAATATATAAGTTAGATATAGTATAAAATAATAAAGTTTCAATTATCCTCAAAAAATTTACTACCAAGATAATTAAAACCAGAAATGTAATTTGTCATGGAGCTTATAGACAAGAAAGATTTACGGTTCTACAAAAGAATGGTAATATTAATCATTTTGTTGGTGATTTCTCTTTCCTATTTAGTTTATGGCAAATCAGTAAGTTATACTCGATATGAAAGAATCGATTTTCAATCGTCAGGCTCGACATTGTACGCAAATCTATATTTTCCATCCAAGACCTTGGGATTTCAAGAAGATAGGCCATTATTAATTTATTGTCACGGAATCGGTAGTCAAAGAGATTTTGATTTAAGAATTCCTATCGAGTTTTCAAAAAGGGGTTTTTATGTAGCAGCTTTGGATTATCACGGCCACGGAGAAAGCGGGGGAAATATATTAGACATAGATCCAATTACTAATAAGCCTGCACTTGCTCAAGATTGTTCCAACCTTTTAGATAAACTAGAAACATTACCCTTTTATTCAAGTGTTAACACTTCTCAAATTGGTTTAATTGGACATTCGCTAGGAGGATTTGTGGTACTTATGAATCAAGCATTAGATCCTCGTTTCAATATTACAGTTGCCTGGGCTCCTTTAGTGAATTTTAATCCAAATGAAATCCGAGTTATTCAACCAGGATACGAGCAATATATCCCTGTTAATCTTCTTAATAAAACTAACACGAATAATCTATTGGTCATAATGCATGTTGATGACGAGGCATTAAGCTTCGAAGACCAAGCACTAGTAGCCCAAAATTTAACTGGTTGTGAATTAATTAATATAACGGGACCATTGATAGGAGGTGGACATCAGTTATTCTCAGACGTAGTTATTATCGAATCAATTAGATGGTTTGAGTTAAATTTTTTTAAATCAGACACTCTTAATGGCCCTATAAACATAACATTTATTGTAAATTACATAATTTTGTTTATTACCCTAATATTATTAGTGTTCATCGTACTTTCTCTGATTTCTTACACATCTAAATATATTCCATATAAAAAGGAAGTTCCTCCAGTAGAAGTCACTAGAAAGAGAACAGGTTTATCAATGATTATAGACACCGCGAAAAATATTAAACAAATATTAAAAATTGTGTTTTATGTAAGTATATTTCTTCTTAATTGGGAGATTTTTGAAAGAATTTTTGGTCTTATAGGTATATTTTTAGCTTCGCTTAATATTACCGTAATTTATTTCACTGTTAAGATATTACTCTACTTACGAGAATTAAGGAAAGAGGACGTAAAATTTGATCTAAATCAATTTAAAGCTTTACTCAAATCTGAGTTCCAGTCAAAATATTTATTATATGCAATTGTATGCAATTTCTATTTTATAGGTATATATGTGATCTTCAGCTATTTCTATCCATTTGCATTTATGTGGCCTTCCAATTTTTTTAACACAGTTCTAGGAGCGGCTGTGGTCTTCCCCGTATATTTTTCCTTGGAACTATTATTCAGAAAAGCTATTTATCCACAACTTAGTTTTTTAAAAAAGGAGCGCATAAAAACAATTTGGATGGTAATTATAGTTGTGTTCGTAAATATCAATTTGATGACACTTACATGGACTTGGGCATTTTTCCCCTCTGTTTTATTTATGTACTTAATATTCCTATATGCTACTATTCAGAATACTTTAATATATGAAAATACTCAACGATTTAGCGCAGTAATCATAAGTTCCTTTGCTCTAATTCAGCTTTTCTTCGCTGCCGTAGTCTCTAACGCATTGGGTATTGGTTCTGCTTTACATTTATTCGTTCAGTTATAAATAAGGAAAAACTAAATTTTTGTTCTTTTTTATTTAGTTTTCATATCCAAATCTTTAATTAAGTATTAGCAATTACTAAAACACAATTTTATTGAATTACAAATTTAAATCTGCATTTTATAGGATTCAAAATGTCTGCGAAAGAACAAACAAATAGTTTATCTACAAAGAGAAAAAGACTTTTATTCGGAGTTTCAATTCCTGTTTTCTTAATGGGATTTGTTTCCTTATTTACCGATATTTCTAGCGAAAGTATTCAAAGCATTTTACCCTTGTTCATATTTGAGATTGGTGGAAGCACTTTAGCTCTCGGATTTATCTCGGGGATCACAAATGCAATTGCTAATATCCTCAAAGGAATAACGGGGTGGATGAGCGATAAGATAAATCGACGAAAGCCCTTCATAGTCGCCGGATATTCTTTGTCAAATCTATCGAAACCATTAATAGGGTTGAGTCCCTCTTGGGAAATGGTATTAGGTCTCAAAACAACAGATCGAATAGGTAAAGGTCTAAGAACTTCTTCACGAGATGCTTTAATTTCTTATTACGCTACAGACCAAGGAAAAGCTTTTGGATTACACCGTGCTATGGATACCCTAGGTGCGGTTTTCGGGTCTCTAATCGCTTTTATCTTATTGCTTTTTGCGTGGACTTACTCGCAAATAATATTTTTCTCGATAATTCCTGGTTTAATTGCCCTTGCTTTTCTTATCCCTGTTAAGGATATTTCACCTAGAGAAATTGACAAAAAGTTAGACAAGAAAAGTAAAAAGGAAAGAATGGAGAAGATAGATAAAAATTTTGTAAAATTAATTGTAATTCTTGGAGTGATTGAATTTGCAAGTTTAGATGTTGTGTTTTTAATACTTAGAGCGGCAGATTATATCCCTTCAGACTTAATTTTTCTAATACCTGTTTTTTACTTAATCCTTAACTTGGTATACACTATATTTGCCCCAATAAACGGCTCTATCTCGGATAAGATTGGAAGAAAGCCTTTAATTGTTTTAGGTTTGTCGATTTTATTGATATCTTGCATAATATTAGCGTTCCCTGTTCAAGTTTCGTTATTTTCAGTAGTTTTAATTATTATAATATATATAATGCACGGTTTCTATTTAGCCTCAGTAGACCCGATCTCAAGAGCATATATCGCAGATTTAGCAGGTAAGGATAAGAGAGGAAGAGCCTATGGATATTATTATTTCTCAGTCGGTTTCATTAGCATGGTTGAAGCTTTAGTATTCGGATTTATTTATGATAGGTTCTCTTACACCTGGGCTTTCTTGTACATTGCAATACTATTAGCAATATGTATTGTTATCTTTACGATAACGGATTTTTCTAAAATATTAAAAAAGAATTAATTTCTTTTCTATTATGATTCATTTCTAAAATTTAAGCTGAAGTCCATAATTGTGCTAAATGTAGTAAGACTTCTGAAGCCTTCTGCAAAGCCAAAGTAGGAATATATTCTTTTCTAGAATGGAATAACGATCCCCCCGAAAATATATTGGGCGTAGGTATCCCCATTTCGCTTAATCTTGAGCCATCGGTTCCTCCTCTTATAGAATGAAACTTCACTTCCAATCCCGCCATTTCTATAGCTTTTTCTGCCATATCTACTACAAATTTGTCTTTTTCAATAAAGCGAAGCATATTACTATATTGGTGTTCGAATTGAAGATCTATTTTTAAGCCGGGGTATCTTATCTCATAAAGCTCTTTTAATTTTTTAAGAAAATTCATCCTTTCCTCATTGTTTTCTTCTAAGTAGTCTCTGATTATTAATCCTGCTTTAGCTTCTTCAACTTCTCCTTTAAATCCTGTTACGTAATAAAAACCTTCTCGATCTTCAGTATTCTCTGGGGATTCCTGTTCAGGTATTTCGCTAAGGAAACGACTTGCAATATGGGCGGCATTAATTATAAGATTTTTCGCGTAACCTGGATGCACGCTAAGTCCTGTGAAGGTAATCATCGTCTTCCACGCATCAAAACATTCAAACTCTAATTCCCCCATTTCTGAACCGTCTATGGTATAACAAATTTCGGGTAACCTTTCTTTGTTAATATTAAGAGTTCCCTTTCCTACTTCTTCATCGGGAGTAAAGCATATCGTAATAGGTCCATGTTTCAGTTCTGGAAAATTACGCCAAGCGGCACATGCCGCCATAATTTCTGCTATACCTGCCTTATTATCAGCACCAAGTAAAGTATCACCCTCTGAGGTAATTAAGTCTAACCCTATATAATTCTTTAATATTGGAGAATCTTCAACCGTAAGTTTAATATCTTGGTTGCTTGCAAATTCTATGGTTCCTCCGTCGTAATTTTTGTGAATAACGGGTTTTACATTTTTTCCGCTCACTGACTGTGAAGTATCAATGTGAGCTATTAAACCAATTCTTCTAACCTCTTCCAATCCGTTACTTGCAGGTAAATCTGCGTAGACATAGCCATAATCGTCGTGTATTATATTTATTAAGTTTAACTCTTGTAATTCACCGACTAAAATTTTCCCTAATTCAAATTGATTTTCAGTAGATGGATTTGATTGGGAAAGATCGTCAGAGGTGGTCCATACTTGAACGTACTCTAAAAATCTATTGACTGATTTTTCTAACAAAAAGTCTTTTATTTCTTCCGATAACAAATTAATCCCGTCTTGTATAGTAATAATACCTTCTAGAATTATTTTTAATATTATAACTTATTTATTCATTTTCCCTTGAAAATCGGCTCTCTTTTTTCTTTAAAAGATTTCATTCCTTCTCCAAAATCGTACGAAGCAATGTTTTTACAATATAATTTAAACTCGTGGTTCAAAGAAGAAGTGAGTTCGTTATACTGAGAAAAGTTAAGCATATTTTTATTGTAACCTAAACATTTTGTAGGTAGTTTCGCGATAGATCCTATAAACTCTTTAGATTTTGTCTTAAATTCTGAAAGGGGATAAACTTTGTTAACCAAACCAATTTCTTTTGCTTCAATTGCATCGAGTTGGCGTCCGGTTAAAATTATTTCTGTTGCTCTAGCGAAACCTATTAATCTAGGAAGTAACCAACTTGCTCCGCTCATTACGCAATGAGCTCTTTTAACTCGTTGATCTCCAATTTTCAGATTGTCTGCTGCTATGCGAAAATCGCAAGATAAAGCCAATTCAAAACCTGCACCTAAACAATAACCTTGAAGTAATGCAATAAATGGTTTTTGAATCTTTCGTATTAATTGTATGACCCGGTGATGCGGGAGTTTCGATCCATCTTCTAGAGGTTTAAACTTTACTCCTTCGGAGCCCATACTCTTTAAATCATCTCCCGAACTAAAAGATTGACTATTACCCTCAATGACGAATGCTCGGATCAGTTTGTTTTTAGAATTTGATTCCAAAATCGCTATTATTTCTAATAGTAGAGGATAATTTAAAGCATTTAATC
>JAGXNZ010000311.1 GCA_019894655.1 Promethearchaeota archaeon
GATCTACACTGCGGGTTTAGTAATCGTTATCTTTACTTACCTCATCAATCTTATAAGGGGTAGGTCAAAATATGGAAGCTTTAAAAGTTATTTTTTAGGTTATTTAATCGCTGTGGTGTTTATTGGTTCAAATGTAATATTAACAACTGAAGAAATATCAGAATTTTTGAGGTTGTGGAGTTTATTGATTTCAGCAATATTATACATTTTCGTACTATTTTACACATTCATAACTCTAGAAGATTAGTTCTAAAGGTTAAAAATTTATTTTAAATTTCTCTTATTTATTGCTTCGTTTAATTAATAATTGTAGAGTATTTTGCAAGTTTAATTAAATTGTATGTAAATTTAAATAACCCATAGTTTAAATTAAAAGAAATATCAAAATGAATAATAAGTTTAATGGAGCCACTTTATGATACTGAAATCCCGAAATTTAGTTAAGATTAAATTCTTGGTTTTAAATTTTCTATTGAATTAGAACATAAACAATTAAAAACAAAAAGTCTATTCTTATTTTAATTACTTAAATTTTAAAAAAAAATGTGATCATAAATAATGAAAAAAGTAAGTACTAAAAGCCTAATGGTTATAACATTAGTAGTAGCTTCTTTTACAGCCACGCCAATGATGGTAGCTGGCTACGATTACGACGACAATTATACCTACGATCAAATTGGAATAACAGATCCTTCTGCTCTTATCGGGGGTTTTGGAAACATATTTGGACTGATGTTCAGGGGATTAGGGGGAGGGGGAGATGTTTTGGCCACCGTTTTTGAAATGTTGTTTATGCAAACATTAACGAACTTTAATGGTAGTGAGATATTACCCGGAGTTTATGCCATAAGCGCAACTCATGAAGACAATAAGACATTTGTGAGAAACTTCAACTCCACCAATAAACAAAGATTTTTTGTTCCCTATGATTATATGGAAGGAAACTATAATGTAAGTCAATATGGAAATGCCTACTGTGAAGTTGAAAGATCTGGAACAATTCAATATAATTTAACCGTGGGTGCTGGAGTTACTTTAATTATATGGGATAAAGATGGCTCTTTCGTTAATGCAGTGGAGAAGATTATTAAGTTCTTTACTGATGTTCAGCCATATTTACCAAGTCCTTCTACTTCGAGTCCTTCTACTTCAGCCCCTTCTACTATTGGAGGAATTCCCGATGAATTAATTCAGAGAGGCGTTGAGTTGATTACCTGGTTTTTAATTCATATAAACGACATTTTTACAGGTGAAGAGTTATTTGTATTAAATCCAATCACTTGGCAGAAATTAGACATTAAAACAAGCTTAGGATTTAGTATTAATAAAACTTGGAAGGTTACCGGTCTTGATGGGTTAGACAATTTTGATGAAACATTACTAGCAGCTATGTCTGGGGATAATTCAACATTAGTAGCATGGAATATAACTGCTCATTTTAGAAAAGACAGTTATATGGAGTGGCTATTTACCGAAGATGAAGTTGTTGCTAATCTCGGTCAGACTTTTACTTCATTTACCTTCGATGTATTCCAATTATGGGTTAAAAAATTCGAAATACACATAGATGTAGGCGCTATTTTGAGCTTATTAGGTGGTGGAGGTGGAAGTGGTTTTAACCCTGCTGCAATCTTTCAGGGTTTAAATATTGAATTTTACTTATTTACTCACCATTTAACGGGAGCTTTCTTATACAATGATACTGCTACAGGTCCTATCCCTGATGGTAAATTATCTGCTAATTATACACAAGTAACTGATAATTTTGGTGCTCCCGTAGTTGATTCTATGGGGGATCCAGTAGAAGTTCCACGCAGTTCAGAGCTAACACACAGATTAATGCTAGGATCAGTTAATGATTTTAATTTTGCTTTGCCCGCTAAGAATGGCAACAAAGTTTCTTGGGGTTTAACTTTAGATAATGCTACTTTGATTCCTGTCCCAGTTGGAGTGGATGCAGATTCCTATTTAGGAGCAACTCCAGAATTCCTATCATACATTCACTTTGGTTTTACTTTCGAGCCAAAAGAGACAATGTTAGCAACAACTGACGGTGGCACTGTTCCTGTTTTACACGGAGCTGTTAAGTTGGATCAGTTTTTTGCTCCATGGAATAACGATGATGCACCATTCGCAAAAAATCCTATCGATGGTTTAGACCTCGCGATAATTTATGTTTCAACAGTGTTGCACTTCCGCCTTAGTATCGATACAATTGGAGACGATCCCCTAGAAGGATTAGATCCTGATGAGGATTATGATGAGACGACTCATTCACTTAAGATTGGTAATTATCTACCTCATAACATAAGGGACAAATTAGATTTTGTCGATATTGCTGGACCTGATTATTTCTACGGAGCTGAAGGAACAACTGATAGCGCACCAGCCAATACATCCATACTTCCGGTTGCTTTGTTTGAAGCTGAAGCTAGCGCACACCAAACATTCGAGGGCACTCCGGGTGAAGTTGACACTTTTGCTGCCGATATTGGCTTAAATATTACATTCAGCGTTATGGTTTACGCTGTGTGTTTTCCAATGTTCGAGGATGGAAGCGGAATTTGGCACGATCCTGTATTCAGCGTATTCATGGTTTTTGAACCCACCGGTTTCTGGGCTTTAATTCTCTTGGTTGCTGGTGTCGGTTTGCTTGGTGTTGCTACCATTTTAATTAAAAGGCGTAAAGATTCGAGATCTTAGGTCTCAATCAATTTAAATAACACTTTTTTTTTTATTTTTTATTTTTCTGGCTTTTATCTCGTTAGGGATAGTTTTAAATTTAGAGTCATCAAAGTGATCTTAACCAATTATTATTAGAAAAAATAAGGTAAGAAATGATATGGATACTAGCGCAAGCAAATCATACCAAATTGATGAGAATAAGATCTGGTTTAAAAAGTGGTGGCCAGAAAATGTACCATACAACGCAGACTTTGAAGAAAAATCGTTAAATGAGATGTTAGATAGCCAAGTTGAGAAGTATCCCGATCACAATCTAATATGGTTTCTCGACACTTGGGTAACTTATAAGCAATTTCAAGAATACGTTAAGCGGTTAGCTACAGCTTTGGTTGATTTAGGGATAAAGAAGGGCGATGTCGTTGCCATTCATCTACCAAATTGCATTCAATACATCGTGTCTTACTACGCTATTACGCGGATAGGAGCAATTGTTAGCGGTATTAATCCAACATATCAACCTATGGAAATTTTACATCAAATAGATATTGTTAAACCTAAAATGCTAATCGTATTGGATGCGTTATATGAACCTTACATCAGCCCCATAATTGGAAATACAGATATTGAGTTTGTAGTTTATAGTAACCTTGTTGATTTAGCTCAGATGTTAGGAACTAAGAAATTTCTTGGAAAGTTCTTAAAAAAAATTCCTACTGGAAAATGTAATTGCAAAGGAGCAATTAAGTTCAAAGATCTTTTGAAAACTGAACCAAGAGATGGCGATATAAATGTTAGTATTGACGTAAAAAATGATGCGGCGACATACATTATGACGGGAGGAACCACAGGGTTACCGAAAGCTGCAGTATTAACCCATTTTAATGTTGTATCGAATGCAGAACAATGCAAACTGTGGTTAGGAGGGGAGATGCCAGATATGGGGAATATAGGTATACTTCCTTTATTCCATAGTTTCGCTCACACTATTGTTATGAACACATCTATAGCAATAGGAGGTTGGATTATGCTTTTCCCATCGCCACCATCTCAAGACGAGCTATGTGAGCTAATAGAGAAGCTACCATGTTCAGAAGGGTTGATATACGCAGGGGCAGAAATTTTGTTTATAAAGCTTGCTGAATTAAAACATTTGAACAGAAGGTACCCAGGAGTAATGGGGAAATTAAAATTATGCATATCTAGCGCGGGACCATTACATAAACAAGTACGGGACGCTTTTATCAAAAACACGGGAGGAAGAATTGTAGAAGGGTATGGATTAAGTGAAGCTAGTCCCGCTGTAAGTGCTGGCAATTTATTTGGTGAGAGTCCAGTTGGAGTAATAGGTATGCCTTTTCCAGGAACAGGATGGGGTATTTTTCACTCAGATGATTTTTCTAAAGGACCGATTTGTTTGGGAAATCCCGACGACACTAATTTTGGAGTTGAGCATACTGGAGAAATATGTATTTTTGGTCCTCAGATAATGAAAGCGTATCTGGACCAACCTGAAGAGACAGCGGAAACTTTAATTGAGTACAACGGAAAAACATGGTTACTATCTGGTGATATTGGATTTATGAACGAAGATGGGACAATTGAAATTAGGGACCGTAAGAAACAATTAATTAAGTTCAAAGGTTTTTCAGTCTTTCCAAAGGAAGTAGAAGAACTCTTAATGAAGCACCCTGATATTCTAGAAGTCGCTGTATCGGGTTTACCTGATGAAGAATCAGGAGAAACGATAAAAGCTTGGGTTTCAATAAGGGAAGATTCTGATTTATCACCGCATTCGATTAAAGAATGGGCTAAAGAAAATATGGCTCATTATAAAGTACCTGAGCGTATTGCTATTATCGGAGATTTACCAAAAAACATCATAGGGAAGGTCCAAAGGCGTGCTCTCCAAATAAATGACCCTATCTGGAAGGAAAAATTTGGAGAAAATACATAGAATCTTTCGTATTATATCAAAAGAAAGAAAGCCATTAACTTTATACTAATCATTTTTGAAAGAAAACGAATCATGACGATTAGATTCTAAAATACTGAATATAAAATATCATATTACATTAAAACATATTAAACAATTTATTAAACAAAGAGTGTGAGAAAAATACCAATTATAAAAGAAGATGCTTACCAAGTCAATGAAAATAAGATCTGGTTTAAAAAGTGGTGGCCGGATAACGTTCCGAAGAACGTTAAATTCGATGAGAAAACGATAAATCAATTTTTAGATGCCCAAGTGGAAAAATTTAGCGATCAAAATTTCATCTGGTTTTTGGAGACATGGGTTACATATCGTCAATTCCACGATTATGTTTTAAGCCTTGCAACAGCTCTTCACGACCTAGGCGTTAAAAAGGGCGATGTTGTCGCTATGCTTATGGGAAACTGCATTCAATATGTAGTTTCTTATTTTGCAATAACAAGAATAGGAGCAATCGCATCGGGAATTAATCCAACATATAAACCACTAGAGATATTACACCAATTAGATATAACGAATGCTAAATTTTTAATTGCTTACGATGCTTTCTTTGACGAGAAAAGTAAATCTCGAATAAAGAAGAATTTGCCTTACATAGGAGAGATTCTTGGTAAAAGTCCCGTTGAAAAAGTTATCTATACTAACCTTGCTGATTTAGCTCACGGTTTAGGCTTCAAGCGTAAATTAGGAAAGAAAGTAGGAAAGATTCCTACGGGAAAAGTAGATGTCCCCGGCGCGGTTAATTTTATGGATTTATTAGACACCAAGCCAAACGTTCCTGAAGTTGACATCGACGTTAAAACACATCCAGTTACATATATTATGACAGGTGGAACAACGGGATTACCAAAAGCGGCTGTATTGACTCATTTTAATGCAGTTGCTAATGCGGAAC
>JAGXNZ010000312.1 GCA_019894655.1 Promethearchaeota archaeon
TCTACTTCGAATTATTGAATATATTGATAAAATTTTAGATTACTACGAATTTAAAAAAGAACCGCCAGTCTTGTCCTTAATTTCTAACTTAATTAAGATGGCAAACTCCAGCAACTTTAACGAGAAATATTTAGCCCTCTATTTTATTAAGAAAAAATACGAAATCCTCGTGGATTCTAATCCGATATTTAAAGAAGTTCTCACATCAAAAGATTACGACGCTTTTAAACTCAATTTATTGAACTATTTTTTAGAAGAAATTGATAACTTTATCATTTTAGACAAATTAAAGTTGATGAAACGACAATTCGATGTATTCGAAATTCCTAAAAAACAATATTACGAAGAATATAAAACTTATAAAAATGAAACAAAAGAATTAGAAAAGAAAGTCTATTTAAAGAAATTTGCATTTTTAAGGTATTTTAGAGCGAAATACAACATAAAAAAAACAAAAATTGATTTTCGGAAAAAACGCAATGCTTACGAAGTTAATCATGATAAGGAAAACCTTAAAAATCCCGCTTACAATTACGTGATAAACCATTTAGGATTCTACGGCGCGAATAAATCCATAATTAAGCCTTCAGAAATAGGTTTAAATTACTTAATATTTGAGGAATTATTCCTAGACGATTTACATAATTTTCATGATATTTTGTATTATAAAACAAAGTTTTGGGGTGAAGAAAATAAGTATGAAATTAATACTATTGATGTCTTTTCATTGCTAAGTAAACCTACGGAATATAACTATGATGTTGATCAAAATTTCTCTAGTATAGATGATCTCACGATAATTGAATGGGATTTAGCGAGTAAACCAAGGCAGGGTAGTTTAGTCAATGCTTACGGTGTGCGAATCGTTATACCTGATCAAAACACAGCTCTTTTTCATGATATAAAACCATTTGACTTATGTTTCTGTCAGAAAAATCCTATAAAAATTGAGGGTAATATAGTTAGAACAATAAACATTATAACGAAATGTTCTTTTAAAGATGCTATAAACAGCATAGAAAAGGGGATGAGTTTTATCGAAGGTTATTACCCTTTGTCTTTACTTTCACCTGTTCTCAAAAAAAAAATCAGTCCCTTCGAAGCTTATGAGAAAGTTTTAAATAATGCCAATAGGCAGTTTATACCGAATTACGGGAAATATGTAAAAGCTTTTAGAAAATTCCTATTTCATTTTATTAATAAAGAAAAAGAATTTATTTACGAAATTTTGAAAAGAAACCCGAGAGAAAATGTAAACCAATTCATAATCTTATTAAATTTAACAACTGAACTTTCAGGATTAGATTTACCTTATCATGAGATATTTCACGAGTTACTCAACGAAGATAGTGATTTATATGAATTTAGAAAAAAACTAATGCAAAAAATACATTTGATTATAAAAGATATCCTTAAATTAAGGGAAATAGGAGCAACTGTAGCATTCAATCTTAAAAAAATGCAACACACCCCCTTTGTTAAGTACTCGAATGAAATTCTAAAGATAAGAAAAGAAGAATTTGAACAATCAAAAGTGTATCGTTATACTCAGAATGATAAATTCTCGTATCAGATTACTGAGTTAATGAAAACTTATTATGGTAGCCAATTATCGGAAATATTAAAAATAGATATGAAAACCGCTATTAACCAAGAAATTTTTAATAAAATTTTAAATTTCGCCTCTAAATTAAATCTGAAGTTAAATGTGGTTAATAGATTGTCCTAACTGTAATTTCCCATATACCCCATCGTAACCGGGGATAAACCAATAATTTCCTGATTTTATTTTATTAATAGCTTCAGATAATTCACAGGATATTGGATAGAAATCAGTGTTATTTTCCCATATGTTAAATTCACCATTAGTAGCTTCAACAATATTTCGATATAAACATAGATTTTTCTTGTTATATTCAGATCCTCCATAAACAAACGCTATTAAATGTAGTAGTGGAATAATGTATTGAAATTTTTCATCTATAGGCATCTCTGAGTTTTTTAATTCATAAACTCTAGATAAAACTCCCTTCGTCAGATTGTTCCCACATATAGGGCAATAAATAACTTTTCGTTTAGGACTGCAAAAATACGAATTACTCGAAGAATGGCGAGTAGAACGGTGACCATCGTAATAATACTTACCCTCTGATGGATTAAATTCGTAAGTTTTTACAATTTTATTTTCTCTAATTGATCTAATTATATCCCGATAAGTAATTCTGTTTAAATCTAAAATAGTCGCTTCTCTTCCTAACCTATGAAAATTTAGTGAGTGGCTATCTGAATTTGATATTATAGAAAGATTATTTAATTCCAAAATACCTCTTATCATGGTAGGATCAGCACTTAATCCCGTTTCTACAGCGTGTATGTGATTAAATCCTTCACCTAATGCTTCTCTTAATGACTCAAAATGTAAATTATTTCCCAGAATACCATAAAATGGAGTAAATATATGAGCTGGGATGACTTCAATCATCTTATCAAAATTATTCATGCTAACAATGAATTTTTCAGGTGGTATATTTAGTACTGGTCTTCCTTCTTCACGTATATTTCCGAAACTAGCAATAAACTCCGAAACATCTTTTAACTTATCAAAGTTTGGAAATAATACGATAAAATGCGCTTTTTTAAGGTCAGAATTTTGTTTCCATAACAATTCAACTTCTGATTGTAGAACAAACTTAACTTGAGATATACTTGGAAGTCTGAATAAACCGGCTGAATCTTCTTCTAAATGTAGTTTTATCTCCTTTAACCATAGGGGATGGAAGCAGTCACCAGTTCCAACAATATCAATTCCTTTTATTTTACAATTTTGTGCTAATTTCTTTATATTTATTAGATTGCTAGTTCCTCCAGAATATCGACTGTGAATATGAAGGTCGCATATTTTCTCCATAAAACTCAGAATATAATTTAAAGATATTAGAGATGAATATTATTAAAAATATTTAATCTCCACTTTTAGTTTTTCTTAAGGCAATAAATGGCAAATTCTTGGTATTAAAAACGGGTAATCATATTCAAAATATCTAAAAA
>JAGXNZ010000039.1 GCA_019894655.1 Promethearchaeota archaeon
ATTCAATACACTGGCGGAACCACAGGACCTCCAAAAGGAGCAATGTTAACCCATAAAAACATAGTTTCCGATATAGTTATATTTCAGAAATGGCTTAATTGGGAAGCAGGGAAAGGAGTAGCTCTTTCAGGATTTCCATTCTTCCACATCGCAGGAACATTTACGACTTTGAACGTAATTTTTCTGGGCTGGAGTCAAATTTTAATACCAAACCCAAGAGATTCAGGCCACATTATTAAAGAAATGGCTAAATATCAACCATCAGTTTTAGCAAATGTGCCTTCACTGTATCAAATTTTGATGAAAAATCCAAAATTTAAAGAACTGGATCATTCGATACTAAAATATTGCGTTTCTGCAGCAGCACCTTTTCCAGAGGAATCTCAAAAAGAACTCGAAGCTATTGTAGGTAAAGGTAAATTAATCGAAGCGTATGGTATGACTGAAACATCTCCGCTTACAGCTAGTAATCCATCTGTAGGAGTTAAAAAACTTGGAAGTATCGGTCTACCACTTAACAACATGGAGTTTAAGCTAGTGGATCCCAACACAGGTAAAGATGTGCCCTTAGGAGAGGCTGGTGAAATTTGCGTAAAAGGTCCGCAAGTTATGAAGGGATACTTCAATAAACCCGAAGAAACTAAAAAAGCAATAGATAAAGATGGTTTTATGCACACTGGAGATGTAGGGGTAATGGACGAAGATGGATACGTTAAGATCGTAGATAGAACGAAAGATATGATAATCGTCGGAGGATTTAAGGTATTTTCCGCAAAATTAGAAGATACTTTAGTTAAACATCCAGCTATCGGGATGGTTGCTATTATAGGCGTCGATAACCCTGATAGACCAGGTTCTGAAATCGTTAAAGCAATTATACAATTAGACCCTAACTATAGTTACGACGGAAAAGAAGAAGCTTTAAAAGACAGTATTATAGCCTTTGCTAAAGAGAACTGTTCTCCTTACGAAGTCCCTAAGTTGATAGAAATAACAGAAGAATTGCCACTTACAGCTGTCGGCAAAGTCGATAAAAAAAGCCTCAGAAAATAATCTGGAAGATATCCAGAGCTCAAATACCAATTTTTTTTTATTTATTATTCCTTTTTAATATTATTCTTGAAGAGATAAAAGTAGAATTATATATAATTAATGTCCTTCTTCAATTTCTTTTTTTACAATGTTAACGATAAGAGGGAAAACTTCCCCAATCTTATCGTGAATAACCACATCAGCTGAAGCATCTATATCAGTTTCTTGAATGTTAATAATAGCCAATTTCGCACCTAAAGAAAGGGCTTTTCTCGGATAAAACGCGGCGGGATATATTAACAACGAGCTACCTAAAACAATTAGCAAATCGCAATCTTCTATTAATCTGTCTGCTTGACTTAATGTTTCCGTACGTAAAGGTTCTCCAAAAAAAATTGCATTTGGTTTCAATAAACTGGTGCATTCTTCACATGATGGACTATATCTTCCATTTCTAACCTGATCAATCATAACTGTAATTGGGTAGATGTTACCACATCCCATACATATCGCCTCATATGCTGTTCCGTGTAGCTCTACAACATTCTTGCTATATGCTTTTTGATGCAAGCCATCAATATTTTGAGTGAGAATTCCGTTCAATTTACTGAGTTTTTGCAATTTAGTCAATGCTTTGTGTCCCTTATTAGGTTTAGCCTTAAATATAGCCATACCCAATTCAAGCATAAAGTCCAAGTTTTTCTTAGGATTTGACACATAAGAATGAATACTAGCAAACTCATCGGGATTAACTCTTTCCCACAAACCCGTTCCCGGACTTCTAAAATCAACAATTCCGCTTTCAGTTCCCATGCCTGCCCCAGTTAAGGCTATAATATTTTTAGCATCTAAGATAAGTTGGGCGAATTTTTTTATTTTAGTATTCAACTCATTCATACAACTAAATTCTCCTAATTTATTTTGAAAATACAATGAAAATAGAAAAAATATTTAATATGATTAATTTTATTATTTGAATATAATATATTTTTTATTTTTTATTATAAATTCAAGTAATTGAAACATTATGTCGTCAGATTACCCAAAATCAAATTCTCAGGAACCAAATCACCCGAAACCAGATTATCAGAGCCGAATTTACGCGAAATCTTTTATTTATAAGGTGTGTGTCGTAGGAAACGGAGGCGTTGGAAAGACTTCCATGGTTTTAAGATATTGCGAAAATTCTTTTAAAGAAAGTTATTTAATGACAATCGGGTCAAATTTCAGCACAAAAACAGTAGAGTTAGCAGATCACCCGCAACTACAAGTTAAACTTCAGCTTTGGGATCTCGCTGGTCAGAAACATTTTTCATTTGTGAGACCTCCATTCTACCGTGGAGCTACTGGGATAATTTATGTATTTGATCTTACCAGACGTTCTTCCTTTGCCGATTTACTAGAATGGCGAGAAGAAGTTGAAAAAGTAATTGGACAGAAACCGTGTTTAGTCGTTGGCAATAAACTTGATTTGGCAAAATTAGGACAAAGAGAAGTAGCAGAGCAAGATGGAGAAGCTGTAAAGTTTGAAATGCATGCAATGAAATATTTTGAAACAAGTGCAAAGGAAGGCGATTCAGTAGGTGATATTTTTAAGGTATTGACGCTAGAAATCCTTAGAAATTCTGGAAAAATTTAATTTTAAAATTTATACAATCGTCTTAACTTCTTGGGATATCGAAATATTCAATAAAAATTAGAATAAATTCTTGTGTAAAAAAGATGCTTAAAAAATATAATTTACGTTTTAGGTTCTTCCTTTATTAGATTCAGGAATTCTCCTACTTCTTTCTTCGAGCACATATGAAATCTCTCATCTTCTGCTTTAATATAAGCGAATCTAGTATTATCTTTCTTTAGTTCTTCACTTATTGATTCTTTGAGAGCATTTAAAGTTAATTTTACGGTCTCGTCGAAAGACATATCCTTTTTGTAGTTTTCTTTCAAGTAGTCCCTTGCTGTTGCCTCACCACTGCCAAGAGCATAGGCTTTAAATGAGCGATAAATTCCACTTGGAGATGTTGTGTAAATCTGAGTTCCTGCGGAATCGATAGCAATAAAGAATAGAGCACATCCAAAAGGCCTTATACCTCCAAATTGCGTATACTGCTGGTTTATATCAGCCAAGGATTTAACCAACATGTTTAATCTGACTGGTTCATCGTAAGTTAATCGAAATGATTGAGATTGAACTCTGGCGTAATTAATTAGGGTTCTTGAATCGGCATGCAGGCCAGAAATAGCAACACCAATATGTTCGTCCACTTGGAACAATTTATCAATTGAGTCTGCGTCAATTAGCTTCGAAGGGATTTTAATTTGAGCCGCTAAACAAACGCAATCATTTGATTTTACAGCTACTGCCAGAGTTCCGCGTCTAACCGCCTCTAAAGCGTATTCTACTTGAAAGAGACGCCCCTCCGGGCTGAAAACAGTTAAAGCTCGATCGTAAGTGCGAGCTCCTCCACCAAACATTCTACAATCACATTTTTGCTATTATTTAATAATTTCAATTATGTGAATATATAGTCTAGAGAATTTTAATTTATTGTTTATACCTTAAAAATTTTGATTTTACATAAATCGAAGTAATTTCTTAGACTTTTCTTATGTTTTAAAAAAAAAAAAAAATTAGTTATCCAAATACGTTTATAAAGTTTACAGGAGATTCGTAGATCATTACATCGTTTACGATTAAATTCCATTTATAGAAAATTATCACATTTCCTCTTGTGGTATTCAGAAATCCATTCAGAACTAATCCTTCTCCAAAATAGAGAGGTGTATCGACGACTGTGAAATTAACTCTCGTATCGGTTCCGTCTATGTAAGTTGTATTTTGGGGTGGAAGGAGATATGGTGGTAAAATTAGACTGTAATTAACGTTTAAATCTGTAGAAGTATAGACAGAAAGGTTTACTTTCACGTTCAAACCTGGAGCTGAAAAATTCGTATCTAAATTCTGTAAATTTATTACGAAATTAGCCGGGTCTTCGGGGTAATTCATTGAAGATTCCATCTCAAAATTATAGGATAAAGATAGATTAGATGGAATTTCGATTCCTGTCAAGTTCAAGTTAACATAAGCCTCTAGAGCGTTATCTCCATATCCAACTTTGCGATTAAAAGCTTCAACGAATCCAGCGAGTTTCAATTGCTGCAGACTACCTGCGGTGCTATATGTAGGGATATAATAATAAATAGAACCACCAATTGGATAAAGCAATGTATTTCCATTACGAGCCCCAGATATTAAAGAAATTTCTTGAGTTGCTTCAGATCCATATGTTTCTCTGGCAGTTGTCGGACCTACAAGATTTTCCACTGAGTCCCTAGTATAGTAAAAAATAGCTTCACCAAAATGACTGCCATGCCTTATCACGTACATTCCAGCTAAAAGAATGGCTGATAGACCTTTGTATTCCACTAAATCTAAACCAACGTACTCAATTCCATCTCCTAAATCAGATTCTATGTAAAATAAATCACCGTCTTCAGGCCTTTCGTGGAAATCGTCAGCTCTTCTCCAAGATACTGAATTTTCCACATGATATATATAATTTGCTTGGAGTTGCAATTCAAACAAGTCTTCAGGATATCGTAACTGTTCCAATAGCCAAGATGGAATCGCTTGCCAATTATATTGATCTATGTAGATTTTCCAGAGAGGATATGTGGGATCGTTTGAAGTGTCTAGACTTGGATTTTTATAAAAAGTCATTTCTCCGCTTACCACATCTACCAAGCTGATGCCTAAGAACCTTAAAATTGGAAATTGGGAATAAGAACCAACATTAATGTAAGTATATATCGAAACAGCGTAATACATTTTGCCCTGAGATATATCAAAAACTAAATATGGATCGTTATCAATTCTTAATTGAGGAAGAAGGATATTACTTACTCTAGATCTCACATTTCTATTAATAAGGTATTGATGCTCAGTTTGAAATGCGTATGCGAACAATCCTATATTTAATGTTTTCCAAAAGCCTTCTATGCCTGTTAAGGTCCCATCTGGATTTCCTTCGTATTGAAATTCGTTATTAGGAATTTGGTTTGACCATTCTGTATTAAGTAATATGTCAGAATCGTATGCTCCTAGCGATCCTTCTTCGAAGAATCCTAATGTCTGTTCAAGATACCTTTGGCTTTCACTTTCCCCAAAAAATATCGGATAATTCTCAGAGATATTGAATGTTGAAGTCACATTCACGAGATCGCCTGAAAATGTATCCATAGCAAGAAATCCTTCAACATGATCATACAGCTCTGTGTTAGTCTGGACAGAATCACCTGCAATTTCAGAAAATCTAACTGTTTTTGGTGCAACCCAATATTCTTTATTATTAATATAAATGATATCAGAATCAGCAAGGCCTTCAAAAGTGGAACCTATTGAAGCAGCAAGGTATTGGACAGCAAAATTTTGATCGAATTGTCTAACTTGAGAGACCATTAATTCATCTGAAGTTACAGATGACTCCGTAAAGTTTATAATTGGTCGTTCCTCAAACATATCTAATCCCGCAGCAATTCTCGTCCATTCGATTTCTCTTTTATATTTTTTTGTCCATTGTTGTTCTGTCCACACAGCTGTGTTATTTAAGGTTAACAACGGTCCAATACTGAATAGCAATGGTGAGATTGTAAAGACGATTATAATTACTATTACAAAAATCAATTTTTTTTGGGAGTA
>JAGXNZ010000040.1 GCA_019894655.1 Promethearchaeota archaeon
ATGCAAATATCTTTAATTTTTCATTTTGGGAACTCTTCTTTATTGTTCTTACTCCTTGTTTAATGATATTTCCTTCCCGTGAAAAAACAGGAAAAACAAAATCTAAATGGAAGAAAAGGAAGAAAATTCTTGCTGTTTTCGGGATAAGTTTTGCGTTTCTTGGTGCAAATTATGCAAATATAGGATTTATATGTTCTCAAATAGAAACAACAGGTTTAATCAAGGATGTCGACGTAGAAAGTAATTTCAGCGCTGAAAACCATTTGAATTCCCAGACTCAAGATAAGATGGTTGACATGTTTGATTATGGCAGTTCAATGTTGGGTAATATTCCGCTTGGAGCGATACCTAATCTTGAAAATACTACAATTCCCTATGATTTGATCGTCCCGAACTCTACGATCATTCCGCCAGAAGCGGATTTAACTCCTCCTAATCTAAGATTTATCGAAGTTTCTGATGGATATACCCTAACTGAAATAACGCAAATTAAAGTATCCGCCTACGATAGAGAAACAGGAATTCAGCAGGTAGTTTTTAAATTGTTATATCAAGGAGTAAATATAGTTGCCGAGGGTGAATTTAGTTACAACGAGTCTTTAGGCCTCTATAATTACAGCCTTAATACAAATAACTATGAAGATGGGAATTATGATATACATGCAACTGCTGTTGATACCAATAACAACGAAAATACGATAGTTATAAATGTAGATATCTCTAACAATCCTGCTTATGAATTTGATGATATTGAACTAGATTATGCCTTAGTTGAGCTAACAGACTATATTAACGTAAGTTTTACATCTTTAGCAAATGGATCCTATACTGTTCAAATAGTAAATGCAGAGCATAAAACTATCTTTTCATTTTCGGGACCAATAATGGAGAATGAAAAGAAGATTTTAGAAGTTCCAATTGATCCATTGTACTTTAAGGTCGCACGATACAAAATTATTATTACTGTTTCCGTAAATGTATTTGGTATCTCTAAAAAAGAAACTAGAGATTTCGACTTGGAAGTCTTAAAAGAGGCTGTTACCCTTGGATTAGATGTAGAAGAAGGTGAGGATATATATTCTGACCATTACATTAATTTCCGGGCCAGGTTAGTAGAAAACGATTTAGGACCTTCCGAATCAATAGAAAATGGTATTCCAATTTCTGGCCAAGTCCTAACTTTTAAGATAGCAGATTCAGATAATCACCGGATTTTAGGTACTGCAATTACAGACAGCAGTGGTTATGCTACTTTTACTTATAAAGTTGAGTTAGCTAAAGGTACTCATCTTTTTAATGTCAGCTATGGAGGTAATAATGTGTATCAACCCTACGAAACTTATAGCTTATTTGAGAATCAAGGAATATATACACAAATTCTATTGTCTAACGAAATCACTCCCGTATCGTATAACAACATTGGAGAACTTAAAGCGAAGTTAATCGCTGATGATTTATATCTCTCTAATAAATCTTTGTACTTCAGTCTATCAAATTCAATGGAGACAATATATCTCGGAATGGCGCAAACTGATGTAAACGGAGAAGCAAAGATAAATTTTCCATGCAATCAATTACCGGGAAACTATGATGTTATCATCACTTTTGACGGAGACTCAATTTATTCAGAGAATACATCTGAATTTCTTAATGCTTTTGAAATTCTCAGAGAATCAACTAAGATAAAAATAGTTAATGCGGAGTCAAACATTTTGTGTCCTTTTAATTCTGAGACAGAAGTTGCTGCAAAGTTAATTATTAATGAAGCACACATTGGCATTGAGGGAATTCTATTGATTTTTGAAGTTATATATGATACCACAAATCTCGTTATTGGATCTTCAACAACTGATTCAAATGGCCTAGCTTCAATCCTATTTAGACCAAGCGATTTCAATCTTGCACCTATGGATTATTTACTTAATATTTATCTCAATGGAGATGAGTATTATGAAGAGATTTCGTCCCATATAATCCTGCAAGTTAAGAAAGATGTCCCTATTATTTCAATAGAAGGTACTGAAGCGTACTTTTTAGAAGCTTTCCAGATTAACGCTTCGTTAACAAATAGTCTTCTATCTCCGTTAAGTGGGAAATTGCTTGATTTCTATATGATAAACTCTACTACGGGTGTATCGACATATCTCGGTACTGCAATCACTGATGAACAGGGATTGGCAACATTAAGCGTACCCGCTAATAAAATTAACAAGTCTGGTGTTTTTAACATCGCTGTACAATTCTCTGGGGATAAATTTGAAGGTTATATGTACAAGGAGATATATCATGCGTTAATTATCCATCTTCGAGAAACTCACCTATATATTCAGGGATCAAAAGAACAGATTCCCACAGAATACTTAGAAATTAAAATAATTTTGACGGATAACAAGGGAACCCCAATCGAAGGCCAAAAGATTTATTTAGAATGTTATAAAGAAAACAGCAACATAGATCTATTAGGATCTGAGACATATATCTTAACCAACGCATCAGGGATGATGCTATATTCTCTACCCTTACTTCTCCAAGGGAAATACAAGATTTATGCATATTACAATCCACAATCAGATAATCTGGTTAAAAATAATGGATTCCTGAATTCTGAAGCAAGATTTGAGTTTAAAATAGTAAGTATTCCTGCGGATTTATCCTTGAGGGACTTAAGCTTACCACGGATTATGAGAGGCGATGTCTTAGATATTACAATCGTTTCAGGATCCAAAGAAGCGAAGGATTACATTATTCCGGTTCGAATCTATTTAGATGCTGAAAATTTCGATCACACCGATATATTAGGATTGATGTTTTTGTATTATGGTGTTGGAAGATTCTCCTTCAAAATACCCTTTGATTCAGATTTTCAATCGGGGATATATAACTTCACTATAGAAATACAACCAGGCTCGCTTTTCAAAGGTTCCATGACCTTTTCAATTGATCTCGTTGAACGTACAACCTTATTAATAGATTACTATATTTTAAATCCATTAGCAAACGGACAACATTATATAAGAGAACCAGAGAACATTACATTTACATTGATAGATGAAGATAGAATGCCTTTACCTTTTGCTTGCGAAAACGAACTTGTTAATCGATGGATTTACTATCAAATAATTAATGGTAAAAATGTGTTTGGTTTAGAAGAAGTAGGTCTGTTAAACGGTTCATTCTTTATCATCCATAAACCTGAATCTTATGGATTTGAGACATGTTCAGCTTTTAACACCGGTTCTCGATTCTTCGCTCCCTCTCAAGAAAAGAAGAGAGTTGAAGTGTTAAGAAGGCCGCTAATATTACATTTCATCGATTATTCCCACGATAACCCAGAAAGACTAGCATTACCCTATTCCGGTCATAGAGGTGAGCATATACTGATAAGCGCACGAGTGCAAGATTATTTAAACAGATCCTATCTGAAAAATCATAATGTCATATTTGGTTACGACAATAAATACTCAGTTTACTCTAGCCTCTCTGATACAAATGGTAATACTCTTGTTTCCGTACCTTTAAACTCTATATCTGGTTTGATGCAAGCAGGTAAATATAGAATGTATGTTAAAATAGCCTTATCAGAGAAATTTGAATCAGTAGTGACATCTAACCCTAATTTACTTAATGTTTTGGAGTATGGTCATTTTGAGTGTAGCGTGGGACCAGTTACGACGAGAGACATGAATTATGTGATAAAACCTACAATTACTTTTTATGACGAAGACAATAAGCCGGTTTCTAATTTCCCGTTCTACATGCGATTTTTAAATAAGGAGACGAATGAGGTCTATGTTCAACAATACATTCATAATGGAAAAAGAGAAATTCCAATAACAGATGGAGGAAACTTCGTCATACTAATAACAATTACTCCCGATGAGGTAGGATATTCTGCGAGCGAAGATTCAATTGCGATGTACATGGTTCTTCAAACGCTTATCATTGCCTTAAAAAAAGAGAGTATAACAATTAAAATTTGGTCCCCTCTCATACCACCCATCTACATACCAGTCTTTTCAGATCTGATTTTACCCGCCTTATGGCAGAGTATAAAATGGCAGGCTAGTGGATACACAATTTTAATCTGGTTTATTCTCTTCGTGTTATTCGGAAGAGAAAAAATCGATCTAACATGGACAACGCTCCTCAAATTTATGATTTTAATAATGGTTCTTAAGTTATTTCAAACTGATGACATTTTTTGGAATCTCTTTCTAAAACTTGGGATTTTAGCGGCTTTACACTTTGTTTCTGAGGTGATGTCAGGTGCGAATTGGTTATTAAGCGCAATCTTCCTGATCATTGAAATCGCAATTGGTTTAGGTATGACATATGCTCTGCGTTATTTAGATTATAAACTTGGAAGATTGTTATTAGATCCAAATCGAAATTTAAAGGAGATGAAAGATAATGAGAAAAATGTTCCTAGCGCTATCATCATCATTCTCGAATTACTTCTTACAGCCTCATACGGACTTTATGTTCTTGCATATAAAGTACTAGGAGATTTCGTAAAGCCCCTCTCTTGGGTATTAGAATGGATGTGGAGTAAGAAAAGAGAATGGGCTGGTGATATTAAGGGCACACCTGCGATTTTTTTAACGATAATCTATTTAGTGATCAAGTATTTAGTTGGGAAGCTTGTTGATAAATTAGTACCAAAACCAAGTCCAGGAAATATTTTTGGATTTCTTGTGGAAATTGCCAGGAATGTATTGAAAATCTCTTTGATAATAATAATCACAGCTATTATAGCAGTTTACTCAGGGCCTGTATCCTCGGTAGTAGAAATGGTTATCCGGAAATTAGTTGAGTTTTTCATAGCCGAGATTTTTGGTATAGTTTTATCTCTCGTAGTAGTATCTTTATCAGTACCCTATTCAGCAGCGGATGAATAGGATTCTTTTCTCTTTTATTTTACTTTTAATTTTTTTATGTGTATATATTTTTTTCTTTAAATATTTGTAGTTGGATTTATACTTAAATGTATAATCGTTAGAGTAGGAATATGAGCATTTCGATAGACGAATTGTATCAAAAACTTTTAGATTCAGGTATCTCGGAAGCCGAGATAGAAAGGCAAATGCTGCATAAAGGGAACGAGTTTGGCGGTTTTATGTCAAAACAGGGTATATTATTTATAATTGCTAAGGAACTTGGTATTAATATTCAATCGCCAGATATCAACGAGCAATTGTATAACGAAATCGAAGATGAGATCGATTACGATGAGTTCACAATTAATATATCTGAACTAGAAGAAGAAATGAGAAATATCGTCCTTTTAGGCAAAATTATACAGATATATGAGCCAAGAGAATTTTCTCGTAAGGATGGATCTATTGGTAAAATAGCCTCGTTTTTACTCGGGGACGGTTCTAAAGAAATAAAAGTTATAATATGGGACGATAAAGTAGACATTGTTAAAAACGAGTTCTTCCGAGTGGCTGAAGTAATTCGTATCATCGGAGCTTATTGCAAAAAAGGTAAAAACAACAATTTAGAAGTTCATTTGGGAAAACGAGGTAAAATTATACTAGCCCCAGAAATTACTAATAAAACTTTGAAGAAACGATTAAACAATCTCAAAGTAGATATCTCAGACGATAGAACGTCTAAAGCACCATTATCTTCGAGAATAGATGAGCTAGTAGAAAAATTTAACTGCGTAAGACAGATCCAAGGCCAAATTCAAGTTGAATTATTCAAGGAAATTACTAAAAAATCTGGTGATAAGACATTCTTACTTAAATTGTTATTAAGCGATGATTCCGCGACGATTCCAGTACTGATATGGGGGATGAGAGCTATTGAATACCTAAAAATCATCAGTAATGGTGAAACTGTGGTGATTTCAAATGTGGTGGTAAAACGAAATACATATTCTAACGAAAAAGAGTTGGTCTTTACTAAAAATTCGTCCTTAGAAATCGTCTAAAGAATACATTGTACTAATGAATATTATTTAAATATTGACACGTAATGCTCATG
>JAGXNZ010000313.1 GCA_019894655.1 Promethearchaeota archaeon
GACGGGGATAGATTCCTAAAAGAATTAATTGATTGGATTTTTGGCGAAGACTATAAATCTAAAAAGAAAAAGACAGATCGATTAGTCTATAAAGGAACCGATACGGAATGCAAATTAACTGAATACCGGGTTGAAAATATTGAATATGTTAAAATTCTTTTGAAGGAAGATGATAAGAGCAATCAAACTAGTGAGGTCCTCTTAGGAAAAGACAATTATGAATTAGTAGACTCAATAGGAGACGGATATAAAGACACTGTATCTGTGAAACTTCCTGGAACTACGAAACTAAAAAAAAATTCAGTCTTTGAAGTCTCTTTCGAATACTTATACGATGATAAACGAAAAATTAAAAGGATTGTTTTAAATGCGGTAAGATTTGTAGCGCTAGGTCTCATTCTTGGAAACTTCGTGTTATCGTTTACGATATTTGGATTTGATCTTTTCGGGTTTTAATTAAATCGCTGATGTGATTTTCATTAAAAATTTTGATAGCTCCTATAATGTTTTTCTGAAAACTGGTACTTGCGACTATTGCAGTAAAAATTCGCTAGTAGTCCATAGAAAATATTCTGGCGAATTAATATGCACTAATTGCTTTACGAATAGAATTGAGAAAAATATATCCCAGACAATATCTAAATATAAAATGCTAAAACCAAAAGACAAGATCGTTGTTGGTATTTCTGGTGGAAAAGATTCTCTTTCTTTACTATATAACCTAAAACAAATTCAAACAAATAATTATCGCTCGAATCCCATAATAGCAGTAACCATAGATGAAGGAATTAAAGATTATAGAAATAATAGTACAAAGAACGCAATTGAATTCTGTAAGCAATATAAAATAGAACATAAAATAGTTTCGTTCAAAGAGAAAACCGGTAAAACCTTAGATGAAATTGTAGAATTGAAAAAGAGTGCAACTAAAAATACGTATGCCTGCAATTTTTGTGCGACTCTTAGAAGAAGAATATTAAACGAAACCGCAAAAAATTTAGGCGCTGATGTCCTTGCAATGGGTCATAACTTAACAGACATAGCAGAAACTTATTTAATGAATATACTTTTTAAAAGGTTTAAGCTTATTGCTAATCAGTATCTTTTTAAAGAAGAGAGTAAAGAAATAAAGAAATACTTCGTTAGGCGAATCTCTCCGTTAATGAAAATTCCCGAAGAAGAAATATTCCTCTACGCTAACTTGAAAAAAATCAATTACTATCCTTCACATTGCCCATACAGAGAAGAAGATCCAATTTTAAGGAAACGTGTTCTAGAATTTATTCAAGAATGCAAAAAATTCAGCCCCGAAATAGAATTCAATTTACTCAACGGATTTTTGGAGACATCTGAAATTTTTTTTAAACATTACATACATGAATCCTATAATTCCTGTAAAAAATGTGGGTATCCTTGTGGTAAAAAAAATATCTGTTTATACTGTAAATATCTAATTGAGTTTTCTAATTAGTCTCATTTGACGAGCTGTTCGCCAAATCTTTTTAGATCGTCATATTCTCTGATCTCTCCTCTAAAAAGCGGAATCTCGATTAAATTTTTTCCGAGTTCATCTCTAAAGACTTTCTGAATTTTAAGCAAATTACCAGCTTGCATCTTTCTTCTTGATTGGCAAAAATCACATAAATCTTCCTCATCTTGATATAATTGGTTTACAACAATATTTGAAACAGGAATTTGATATTTTAACAGTTCGTTTAATAGGCGCCCCGTCTCTGAAATAGCCATTTCTTCTGGTATCATTACTACAACAAAAGAGTTTTTAGTAGGATTAGTAAGATCATCTCGTGCTCTAATAATTGAGTCTTTTAATCTCTCTAATACCTCCATTGAATTATCCTTTTTTTTTTCACCGCTTGTAAAAAGGCTCTTCATCAATCCCATCAGATTTCCTAATTTTAATCTCATCTTTAATAGTTTACCTATCCAACCTGATAGTGTTTCTGGAAGGCTTAAAAATCTTAAAGTATGACCCGTTGGTGCCGTGTCAAATATGACTAAATCGTAATCGTGATCGGTCTCTATAAATTCCAAAACTTTTAATAATGCAAAAGCTTCGTCTATTCCTGGAGGGCTCATCGAGGTAAAATCTTGTAAATCTTCCATCATTGGCAATCCGCCCATCATATCTGGCATCTCTGTTCCTTCTACCGGGCTCATGTTAGTTAAACCTTTGTATTCTGACATATCCGCTTTAGGGTCTATTTCTAAAGCAGTTAAATGGTTTACTCCGGGGATTTTTGTTGGTTCGCCAGGAGGAAGTGCAATCCCAAAACTATCTCCTAAAGAATGAGCGGGGTCAGTACTGATAATTAAGGTGTTTCTTCCGTGTTCTGCTGCCCATATCGCAGAACTTGAAGCGCAGGTTGTTTTTCCGACACCTCCTTTCCCACCAAACATTATAATATTTAAGTTTAATAACATTTCGGATAAATTCATCTTACTTCACAATACGTATTCTCGTTTATTTCTGTATTACTCTTACATTTTCTTAACGAAGCTCATAAAATAAAAGCTATTATATTTACTCTAATAAGTTAATTTGAATCGAAGCATCGCTACTATTCCACCGAAAGTGCTATATAACATTTCTCCCTCTTCAGTTTCAGCAGATATTATAATTACATCCGTTCCCATCGTTTCTGCGATTGAACCAAACTCTTCAATAATGAAAACAGAATTGCTCACATTGAAGGTGTTAGAACCGCAATCAGGACAATTTTCATCCTGAATAGACAATTCTAATTTACTCAGTTCCTGCTCCCTTACTGTTCTAGATTCTTTGTAATTACAATTGGAACAAGTGATAGTTACTTGATAGGTATCTAATTTTTCAGAAAGAATTAATTTATCTACAGCACCCATGTTTAAAGCTTTTTGCACTTCCTTAAGACCGTACGTGACTAAACCAGTATCGTTTGAAATTTCCTTTAGAAATGACTGTACGACTTGTTTTTCTCTAACGTACTTTACGTTAGCTATTTGATCTTGAATTTTATCTACCAACGCCCGGATTCCCTCAATACCACCATAACCAAGATCAACAACATCCAAGATTTTGTCTCGTAATCGATAATCTAAGCTTTCATCGTTTACAAATTTCTCTTTAGAAGGCCCAGGTCCTCCTATGAAAATTCCTTGTAAGTCTTCCATGCCTAAAAATAATTTGTTGACTTCATCAGAGATTCTTCTGTAAAACCTGGTTTCTGCTTCTTCCATTTGTCGTTCAAATCTTTTCTGAGACTGACCCCCAGCTCTATGCTTACCATGAACCCCTGAAGTAAAATCCCTCACTACTTCCACATGATTTCCTCTTAAATACCCTACAGCAGACTCTTTTCTTCCTATACAAAGTAATCCATAAGTTTCCTTTGTTTCGAGCATATCTTCTAACGGCCATAATAGAAACTCACTTGCACAATGATATCTAAAAGTTAAAACTTTTTCA
>JAGXNZ010000314.1 GCA_019894655.1 Promethearchaeota archaeon
GAACAATCTAATTCGAGTTAACAAATATTTTGCTGATGCCCATAAAACAACGAAAGATAAACTCGCAGGGAAAAATTGTTTTGACATTTATCCTAAAGATGAAGCACAAAAATATTTGGATGACGATGAAAGCACCTGTAAGACATTGGCTTTTATATTTAATAAAAAAGGTTATAATGTGGAAACAGTAGGAACTGGACATGAAGCGTTAGAGATAGTACGAAATAAAAGTTTCAATTTGGCTCTTTTGGACATTAAGCTTCCCGATGTTGAAGGGATAGAGCTACTTTTACCGTTGAAAAAAATGCATCCCGATATGGAAACGATGATGACGCCTATAGTTCTCTTGAAACCGTGATACGGCTTTAAACGAAGGGGCTTCGACTTATATTATGAAACCACTGGAAATAGATGATATCCTAAACAAAATCAATAACTTGTCTGAAAAACAACATCCAATTGCAGAGAAAGAGAAATTGGAAAAAAATTTGCAATATCAAGGGATGCTTGTTGAAAATGTTTCGGATGCTATAATATCCACCGATAAAAACTTTTATATTAAATCATGGAACAAAGCAGCAGAAATTATATATGGTTGGAAGTCAAACGAGATAATTGGTAAAACAATGACAGATATAATTCCCGGAGAATACCCTTACGCTCATGAAGAAGTAGTTAAAGAACAGTTTTTTGAAGAGGGATTTTGGAGAGGAGAAATTATTCAGAAGAAGAAAGATAATACTAAAATCAACATATCTTCATCCGTAACTTTAATCAAAGATAAAATGGGAAAAAATCAAGGAGTGGTAATGATCAACCGAGATATTACTGAACTTAAGAAAGCGGAAATGAAATTAAAAGAAGAGACCGAAAAAGTGAAAAAATATCTAGAAATTGCTGGTGTAATTCTCCTCGTTCTTGATAAAGAGGGTAATATAGTGTTGTTAAATAAAAGAGGTTATGAAATACTCCAATACACCGAAGGTGAGTTAATAGGTAGAAATTGGTTTGAAACTTGTCTACCTCCTCACGATAAGAAAAGAGTCTATGAATATTTCAAGAAACTAATCCAGAATGAAATTAAAGCTACAGAATTTTATGAAAATTCTATTTTAACTAAAAGTGGTGAGAAAAAAACTATTGCATGGAATAACACATTAGTACATGATGATAATGGGGAAATAATTGGAACTCTCAATTCGGGTGAAGATATTACCGAGCGTAAGAAGGCTGAAGCAGAATTAAGAAAAACAATGAAAGAATTAAAAAGCTCAAATACTGAGTTAGAGCAGTTCGCATATGTAGCCTCCCACGATCTTCAAGAACCATTGCGGATGGTGGCAAGTTTTACGCAATTACTACAGGATCGCTATAAAGATAAATTGGATGAGGATGCAAATGATTTCATTAATTATGCTGTGGATGGTGCAACCAGAATGCAAAATTTAATTAGCGATTTGTTAATATTCTCTCGAGTTGGTTCGAGGGGTAAACCGTTTAAAATTTTAGATATGAATATTGTAGTAGAAGCCGTATTAAACAATCTAAGGCAGCTTATTAATGAAACTAATAGTGTGATCACTAGTGATCCTTTACCAGTTATTGAAGCAGATGAAGCCCAGATGATTCAGTTATTTCAAAATCTTATCTCTAATGCGATAAAGTTCAGAGGTGAAGAAAATCCACGCGTTCATATTTCTGGGGAAGTTCAAGAGAATAAATGGTTTTTCACTGTTAAAGATAACGGAATTGGTATCGAAAACAAATTTTTTGATCGTATTTTCATAATTTTTCAGAGATTGCATAGAAAAGGAGAGTATTCAGGAACCGGTATAGGGTTAGCAGTTTGTAAAAAAATAATCCAACGCCACGGGGGGAAGATATGGGTAGAATCAGAACTAAAAAATGGATCAACATTCCACTTCTCGATTCCAAGAAATTAAAATGGAGTAGGTATAAGCAAAAAAGTATCATAATCAAATTGAAAATCAGTAATTGAAGTTTAATAATTACATAATAAAAAAAAAATAAATATAAAAAAAAAAATAGGTAATGATGAATAATGAATGGGAGTAATAAATTCAAAGCTGTTGAAATTTTATTAATTGAAGACAACCCTGGAGATGTTCGGTTAACGATCGAGGCTCTTAAAGAATCAAAAATTATTAATAATTTGCATGTTGTAGATGATGGAATAGAAGCTATGTCTTATTTAAAGAAAGAGCGTATCTATAAGGACATGCCCCGGCATGACCTTATAATCCTCGATCTTAATATGCCAAAGAAAGATGGACGCGAAGTTTTAGGAGAGTTAAAATCAGACGATTGGTTAAAACAAATACCCATAATTATTTTAACCACTTCCGAAGCAGAGGAAGATATAATTAAATCCTATGAGCTTCACGCTAATTGTTACATCACTAAACCAGTGAACATGGAACAATTTATAAAGGTAGTTAAATCTGTGGGTGATTTTTGGTTTTCAATTGTAATGTTACCTCCAGGCGATGTTTTTGAGTGAAATAAGAAGAACATTTACTAGAAAGTACAAAGCATCAAAAACTTAGCGAATCTATGATAAATAGAAAACATAATTAATTTTAAAACTGTCTTTAGTTTAGAAATGGTAGTAGATAAAACACAAAATATACCGGTTAGAATTCTACTTATAGAGGATAATCCTGGAGATTCTCGTTTAACACAAGAAATACTGAAAAATGCAGATAATTTCAACTTCAAATTAACTGTGGCTGAAAATCTTGTAGATGGATTGTATTATATTGAGCAAAGTGAAATTGATATTGTCCTATTAGATTTATCGCTTCCCGATAGCTCTGGATTTCAAACAATTATAAGAACCAGAGAAAAAACGATTAATATTCCAATAATTGTTCTCACAGGTTTAAAAGATGAAACATTTTCCAGAAAAATTATACAAGCAGGAGCTCAAGATTATTTTATTAAAGATCAAATAGAGAGCAACCCCTTAGTGCGTTCTATTTACAATGCCATTGAAAGAAACAAAATGATACTGACGATTGAATCTTTAATGGAGACGCTTCAAAAGAATGAATCACAGCTAAAGAAAATTATTGAAAAAAATGCAGATAGTATTATTATTGTTGATAAGAAAAATATCGTAAGATTTGTAAATCCAATAGCTGAAAAATTCTTCAAACGCAACAAGGAGGATTTTGTTGGTAAACAGTTTGGATACCCCACTGGTCCAGAAACAAAAGAAATAACTATTATCCGACAGCCTGACAAAATCGCAATTGCTGAAATAAATTCAGTAGAAATTGAATGGGAGGGTGAAATTGTTGATCTATTAACTGTAAGGGATGTTACTGATCATAAAATGTATGAATTGAGATTACAAGAATCTGAAAAAAGATATCACGATCTTTTTGAAAATTCACCGTATCCTTTTTTGATCTTAAGCAAGCAAGGAGTAGTTATTGATTGCAATTCAAGTTTAGAGCAACTACTTAGTTTTAGTAAAGAAGAAATTGTAAATAAAAATTATAAAGATACACCCTTGGTAAATTCAAATAATTTAGAACTTTTTAACAGACTTTACAGTGAAATTCTTAAAGGAAACTTTCCAAATCCTATGGAAGTTAGATATGTTAAAGAGAATAAGCCAGCTATCTGGGTAAAGTTAAACTTTTCTTCAATAAATATTGGCAATCAAGCATTAATTTATGTATTACTTGATAATATCACAGCAATTAAACAATCAGAGCGAGAAGTAAGAAGACTAGAACAAACATTACATGATATGAATGCTTTGATTGAAGATGCCCCTTTAGCGATATTTTTAATTCATAACACAGGTAAAATTTTGAGAGCAAATCAAAAAGCCTTGAAGCTTTTTCATTATCAACTAGGTGAAATACTAAATTTAATGATTTTCGATCTGATTAGCTCAGATTTTTCAGATAATATAGCAAAGCATTATAATGAAGACATTTATAATTCTTTGGATCCTGTTAAATTAGAGATTACGCATAAGAGAAAGGATGGAAGAATAATCGATCTCGAAATTACATCGACTATTATCGCTATTGCAGATAATCTTATAATCCAATCCTACTTTTCAGATATTACTGAGCGTAAGAACTCGGAAAGAGATCGACAAAAATTATTAGATCAATTAATCTCCTCTTTGGAATTTAAATCCAAATTCCTAGCAACAATGTCTCATGAGTTGAGAACTCCTCTGAATGCGATCATAGGCTTCACATCACTTTTATTAGACAAGAGTTATGGACCTCTAAATAAAGACCAGATAGATTTTCTCATGGATGTTTCATCTGAAGCAAACCATTTGAAATCATTAATTGATACAATTCTTGATTTGTCTTTTATTGATATGGGAAAATTTAAATTGGATATAGAAACTTTTAAACTATTACCAATTCTTAACGAAATCAGTTCAATCGTAAACCATCTTTTTGTAAAGAAAGGTATTAAGATGAATATAATTGATATAGAAGAAAACACTTATATTCAAGCAGATCCTTTGCGATTTAAGCAAATATTTTATAATTTACTCGATAATGCGATAAAATTTACAGAAAACGGACAAATTACTTTAAGATGTGAAGAAAAGGATAGTTTATGGGAGTTTAAAATTCAAGATACTGGAATTGGTATTGCTGAGAAAGATTACGATATTGTTTTTAAAGAATTTGGGAGAGTAGAAACTGATAAGAGTAAACCTATTTCTGGTTCAGGAATCGGTTTGGCACTAACTAAAAGGTTAGTTGAACTTCATGGTGGAGAAATATGGTTTGAAAGCGAAGTGGGAAAAGGTACAACTTTCTTTTTTTCTATTCCTAAAGAATACAAAATTGATCTTAAGATTGATGCATGATTAAAACTATTCTCTGAGCCCATTTGCTGGAAGTATGACAATAAAATTGCTACCTTTCGACGAATCCCCCTTAAACCTGTCCTCAACCCATATTTTGCCTTCAAATCTTTCCACAATTAAATTTACAAGTGATAGGCCAATTCCCATTCCTCCAACATAATTATTCTCTTTTGAGCCTCTCGTAAATATTCTTGTTTTCCTAGAATCTTCAATACCAATTCCATTATCGATAAATTCTAATTTAATGTAGTTCAGTCCATCTCGTTCTTCCTCAGAAATTCGTATTTTTATCTCTATTATCTGATTCTCGTTATGGATCACAGCATTCATTAACAGATTTTCAAACACTTCCGATAATGAGTCATTCCCTTGTATTGTGACATGATTACTAGGAGAATCAACTTTGATTTCTATGGAATGAGATTGATAAGCATTTTTTAAGTTATCAATCGCTTTTTTCAAAAGACTACAAATATCAACTGATTTCAAAGGTTCTATTATTTCTTCAAGTTCTGAGAGTTTGCGAACGTTTGATATCAATTTTGATCCTCTAATTATTTGGTTTTCTATTATACCTATAATATCCAAGATTTCATTCGGATCCGTAGCATGGCCTAATTGTAGCTTAGTAATTTGTGCTACAGATAATATCCCTTGCAAAATGTTGCTCATATCATGGGCAAAAATATCCTTATAAAAATTTGCTCTCTTAAAAGCTTCTTGAATTTCTAATCTCGACGCATCAAGTACCTGCATTACTTGTTGTCTACCAATGGCATACAGAATTGATCGTTCCAAAAGTTCTGTATCTATTTTACCCTTAACCAAATAATCTTGCATCCCAAGTTTAAGAGATTCAATTGCTAACTCTTCATCCACCCTTCCAGTAAGGATTATAATGGGCATTGTTTTCACCTTCTCATGTATAATTGATATTGTATCGAGCCCAGTGCAATCAGGAAGATTGGGATTTAAAAGGATTATATCAATCTTATTACTTAGAAGCTCTTCTAATCCACCACTAAGAGTTGTTTGATTAATAAATAAAAATTGTGCTCGTTTCGCTTCTTTTAGCATTTCTTCAATGAGTCTGGCATCTCCAGGATTGTCTTCAATTGTTAGTACAGAAATTATTCCATTCGACATTTTTATGATACCATCTATTGACTAATAACAATGAAAAGGATATTTACTTACTTTCCTTATATTGAAGATTATCGCAATTTCTAATTTTGGGAGTTATGAAAACTATTGATTCATCAGAATCTAACAATGATAAAAAAGAATTAATATTAAAATGTTAACAAAAATATTTACCAAAGGTAGATAAATAGAAGAGTTGACTTTTTTACACTATACTGTTGTTATTAGAGCCTATGATCCTAAATTTGTTATAAAAAAGTTTAAATACAACCGTGATTATTATCTATTTGAAGAATATTAATCTTAAATTAACATTTTTTTTTAATTTAAATATTAAGTAGGTTAATTTTAGGTATGTTACCAAAAATAGATTATGATAGTTTTAGATAATGATAACACCCCACCAATGCATCTTCGTGGTGTAGGGTTGATAAAAATATCGGACTTAAATGCTGGAGGCACCACGCAAGTTTTATTCCAAAAAGGAATAGGTATTCAACTAATTCACACAATACTGAAACTTAATAAGGCTAAAATTATAACAAAAAAACAGGGTATTGGAATTGGTCTGATTAGCGATTATACAGTTTATATGCATTATTTCAATACCAATCCTAGCGAAATTATCGTCATAATTTATTTAGATAATAAAGAGTCAATAATGAAATTTTCGAGTTATTATGAAGTTTCTAAAAAATTGAATGAAGCTGTCTGTTCTTGTGAAGAATTCAGTAATATCCAAGAAATTTGCGATGAGGATTTTATCATCCCACGGTTAGATTCGGTATTAGCGCTTTTTATTATAAGTACTGCAGGTCACTTGTACTATTCTAAAGTGAACGAGAAAAAATGTAGACTAGGAGATTTTGAAATACAAATTAGCGGTTTTATTTCTGCTTTATTAATCTTTACAAAAGAAATGATTGGACAAGGACCTGGAGTTGAACTGAAACACATAAACTTTGGAAATCAGCAAATATATTTGACTGTTAAAACTAATGTGATTTTTGCCTATTTTGTAGAAGAGGAGAGAATTTTAAAACTTGATCGAAAATATATGCAACTAGTATCTGAGGAGTTTCTAGACATGTATAAAGACCATATCAATCCAAAAACCTTTAATGGGGATCTTTCAAAATATCAAAGTTTTGGAAACATTATAGATAAATACATTATGATGTGAAATCCAAAAAAAAATTAACATTTACTTAAGAAACTTTCTGTAATGTAAAAAAAACACATTAGGATTTCAAGCCAAACTATCTTACTTTTTCTTAAACTAAGTAGACTAGATATTTTCCAGTTTTGTATTACTTGATTTTGATTGCCGTCTTGCACATGTTTAAGATTTCTGTAATAGAGCTTCTTTGTTGAATGTGTTCATATACTTTCTTATAGAGAATATACATTTTCGTACACTTGTCAATAATACTGTTTTTCTTATCAACATAAATGATGATAAGAATATTGTCTAAATCTAAACTGTAAAAATGAATATATACACCAAAATCATCAATTGAAATTATAAGATTGCCCTGCTTTGCGTTAAAAATTTTTTCTAAATATATTTTCATTATTTTTTGAGTAAGAGAAAGTGCGATTCCTCTATGAAAAATAATATCTAACCTTTTACCAGACTTAGCAACCTGAATAACTTCTACACCTAGCATTTCCGTACTACCCGTAGAGATTTCTGGTTCGCTATATGACTCTGTTTGAATATACATTTTTTACCCTATTATATAGATATTTAAACAAAAAAAATAATTATTTATACACTAATATAGATATAATTGGTACAGAAATCTTTATATTTAAATATTTGGGTTGCAAAATTTTTATGCTGGAAAAATACTCAAAAAGATTACAACTATTTCAGCATTAAACTATGACTTTTTGAATATTAATTTTTTGCTCAATAAAGATTAAGGACTTCTTACTTATATCTCATTATGATTGCATTATACTTTTTACTAAAGTTTATATTCAAATACACTATTCCTAATGTACAAATGAAAATTTGACACAAACATAATGTGAATTGAAATTAAAATTATGTATTGATGGTTAAATTAGTAATTTTAATTAGGGTTAGTGTGGTTGTCCAAATATAAAAATTGGGAGTAAGCAAGGAGGAAGTGAAAATAATCATGTCAAATAAGATTTCAATCGTAGGTAGGGCAGGAGTTGGGAAAACAAGCATAATTAAATTAATATTTGAAGGATATGATCCTAAAGATTTAATGATGAAGCCACTTGAACCCACTCGAGGCATTAACCCTAAGGGATATTACTGGATGGACTTAGAACTAGGTGTATTCGACACTTCTGGGCAAGAATTACCTTACTTGCTAGAAGATGAGCAGGAACAGTTGATCGCATTTGAAAATGCAAATATAGTTATTTACATTTTTGATTATCCTAGATGGACCTCAAATTCTCAAGAGATTATTAATGAAATCCACACGATATATAATTCATTAAAGGATATCAGTGGAAAGATCAAACTAGCATTAATATTTCATAAAGTTGATCTAATTAATCAAAAAATTAAGGGAAATTATTTTCTAATGAGGAATGGTATTAAAAATCGCATAAATTTACCAGAAAATATCCCAATTTATTTCACTAGTTTATATCCTGAATCAGTCCATTCAACATTTAATGCGTTTTCAAATATTCTAAGCAATTTTTCTATTGAATCGCGGAAGTTAAGAGATATTTTAAATCATAATATTTCCACTTTCCCAAGAACAATAAGTTTTATCACAAAAAAAGATAATAGTGTTTTAGTCCAGTCGATTGGGAGTGAATTTAATACTAGCAATATACGTAATCTTTATGTTTTAACTGCACACTATAGAAATTTAACCTCAAGCGTAGACATTTTCGATGGAAAAATCCATTATGTTGACTCTGGACCACAGGTTTTAAGTTTTGTAATCGAAAATTTACAAGAGTATAATCCAAATCTTAATGCTCTAATGGTATTCTCCGAAGATCATGACAGTGAAGAACTTTCTGAGTTGACGACTAAAATAAAAGTAGATATTAAAAATATTTATGTTCAACACTAAAAAAATCGGATTATAAAATAAGAAGGAAGAGTAGAATTTACGATGTTGAGGAAAGTATATATTCTAAACATGGATAAAGTAGTATACAAAAGAGATTTTGGAAAAGGTCTTAGTGAACAAGAATTTAATACTATTGTTCCTGATATAATCAGGGAAGCTTTTTCAAAAAGGGGAAAAGAAATTGGAGTGTATGATTATTTCAAATACAAAATCTCGTACATTATAGATAAAAGCACGAATTATACCTTTATGTTTATATCAGGATTAAGTGATGATTTCGAGAGACTTCAAACAGAACTAATTCGTTTTAAAAATGAATTTATAAGCATGTTTGGAGAAGTTATGAATGAAGAGTTAGATAACTCAATACTTGAGATCATCAATCCAGTAATCGATAATATACATAGAAATTTAAAACCTAAAATTTCTCTAGTTGGATTTTCAGGAGTTGGAAAAACTACCATTACAAAATTAATTAGGGCTGAAGAAATTCCTCTTGAACACATTCCAACTATTACTGGTGATGTTGCTACTATAAAAATAGGAAAGCTTTCTTTTTACTTGTGGGATTTTGCTGGTCAGGATCAATTTAGTTTTCTTTGGAACAAATTTATAAAGGGTAGCGATGCGGTACTATTGATAACTGATTCTACGCTCAAAAATATAGAGAAAACCAAATACTTTCTAGAGTTGATAAAAGAAGAAGCCCCTTATGCTCATTCAGCAGTTATAGGAAATAAGCAAGATTTGCCGGAAGCAGTGAGTGTAGAAAGAATAGAGCAAATGTTGGGCGTGAAGACATACTCCATGATAGCAATTGAAACAGGAAATCGAAAAAAAATGATTCAAATTATTGCAGATATCTTAGATATAAGCGCGGATATATCACCACTACTAAAACCTCTCATTGAACGAGATAATTTAATGAATCAAGCTCAAATTGCTTTAGAAAGCGGAGATTTCTTAGGGGCGGCTCACTTTTTTGAAGAAATAGCTGAAAAATGTCTTGAAATTGGTGATTATTCACTTAGTATAGATTTTTATAATAAATGTGAAAAGCTAAAGGAAATTTCAATCCAACAATGAAAGAAATAGTCGTATAATTAATTATGGTTAAACAGATTTTATTTAAAATACTTACAGTAGGGGATGGAAGCGTGGGTAAAACAACACTTCTGGAGAGATATGTTGAGGGGTTGTTTAAAGGAGACCAAAAAATGACTATTGGAGTAAATTTTTATCTCAAACGTATTCAAATAGAAGATTTTGATATTGCCCTTCAACTGTGGGATTTTGGCGGTCAAGAACGATTTCGATTTCTTCTCAAGAAATATGTGAAAGTTGCGGCGGGAGCACTATTGCTCTATGATTTAACAAATCCAGTAACAATAGAACGCGCCAATGAATGGATAGAATTGGTTCGAATGCATAATTCTAACCTACCAGTAATCCTTGTTGGGACTAAATATGATCTTGTTGATCCAGAAAACATTAATGATGATGAATCAAATATAGCATTAGCAAATTTCGATTTAATTGCCAATATTAAAACTTCCTCTAAAACGGGAAAGAATGTAGAAGATGTATTCAATTTGCTAATCAATAATCTTCTTACAAAAACAACAATCATAAATTAATTATTTCACTATTTTAGATTATTTGATTTAAGCAGTTATAACCCTGATCGATAAAAGAATAAAACTTTCACTTTTCTTTTAATTCAAAATACCTTTCTCCAAGGGCTTTTTAGTAAACAAGACATTTTTCTTAATGTTACAATTGATATCGAGTCTCTCCCAATAAACTTTATCATCGTATGCTACAGAATCCATCCAATGCATGTACCCTGTATATTTATGTTTACTTAAAAGTAAATCAGTAATATATTTTGACTTACTAGGTGTCATTTCTATAATAAAATCAAAGGAAACTTCTCCCTTTAACCATGTATCCATCCCCTTTAACACATGTTCTTCGTGTCCTTCTGTATCTATCTTTATTAATTTAATTTTGTCTAAAGGTTCATTTATTAATGTATCTAATCTTCTTTGTTTTACTTTGCTTTCTTGAATCAAACCGGGTATTTTAGACAATACAGTAGCCATTTTATTTTCAGCACCCCCTAACATATTAAAAAATTTTACTTCAAAAAATGATATCTCTGTGTCTTCGTCTCCAGCGGCTACATCATAGATTATAACATTATTCAAATTATTAATTTGAATATTTTTTTTTAAAAGGGGTATATTCTTTGGTAAAGGTTCAATACAATAAACCTTACCAGTAGGACCAACAAGTTTTCCTGCAAGTATACCAAACACTCCTTCATTTGCTCCAACATCTATAAATATATCACCTTCTTTCAATATTTTTTTTAAATATACAGTAACAGAGGGCTCATAATTATTATTCAAGTAAAAACATTTGCAAAGCGTACTCTTAACTACATCTCCGCAATATTTAATGTCGTCACTCGTTGTTACATTTATTTCATATTTTGAACCTAAAGATAATTTTACCATTTTAACCATAAATATCAGAGTATTTTTGATATAAGCGATATCTGATAATTTTGCTTTACGGTTATAGTAAAAGAAATTATAATTTATATTAGCAAAAACAAGGATAGAAACAAAACTAATAATAATTGAAGCAGAAGCAAGAAGTAGAATAAATATAATCAATGAAACTAATAAAAAAGATAGAATATCCATTTTTTTTAATTTGTAGCTCGTTCTTTTGGTGTTAAAATATATGATA
>JAGXNZ010000041.1 GCA_019894655.1 Promethearchaeota archaeon
ATATAAGATCGCACTTATATTGCGCCAATATCCAAAACCCGTTATAGCAGCTGTGAATGGATGGGCTATAGGAGCGGGAATGAACCTTGCACTCTCTTGTGATTTAGTCATAGCATCAAATAAAGCGAAATTCAAACAATCATTTAGCAAGCTTGCATTAATTCCCGGATTTGCGGGAACCATATTACTTAGCCGCCAGTTAACATGGCAACAAGCGTCTCAGATGGCGTTTTTTGGAGATACATACACAGCGGAGGATATGTTAAAACTCGGACTTGTAAATGAAGTCGTTGACCCAGAAAGATTAATAGAAAGAGCTAACGAGATGGCATCTAAACTTGCGAGTGGTCCTACGCTAACATTTGCGCGCACAAAAAAATTATTTTTTGACGCTTTAAGCGGATCTCTAATAAATCATCTAGAAAACGAACGGCAAATGCAAATCAAATCTGCAGAAACACAAGATTTTAAAATTGGAGTGTTTGCGATTAACGATAAAAAAGAACCAGAGTTTATTGGCAAGTGAATTGAAAGGAGGTACTCCTAATTTAATTTTTTTATTATCTAATCTAATTTTTTTAAAGAAAATTAATATTACTAATGTAAATTTTAGAGATATGAAAGCGACTTTAATAAGAAATGATAAAGAAGTTTACAAATATTAGAAGCATTTTTAAAAATTAAGAGAAATATATTTAATTATAATAACAATAGGAGAAGATTTGAAAATTGACCCTAAAAACTCCAGAAGAGTATTTTAAAAGTATCCAACATCCAGTTAATCTCTGGATGTTTGGTGAAAAGATAGAAGAATTTTGGAACCATCCAATCATTAAACCATCGATAAATACAGTTATGAAAATCTATGAATTAGCTCAGATGGATGAGTATAAGGATTTGATGACAACAAAATCTCATTTAACTGGCGAAACTATTAACAGATTTACTCATATTCACCAATCTGTTGAGGATTTAATTAAAAAGGTAAAGATGCAGAGGTTATTGGGTCAACAAACAGCATGTTGTTTCCAAAGGTGCGTAGGTTTTGATACCGCTAACGCTTTATATAGCATAACTTATGAAATGGATAAAAAAAATGGAACTGACTATCATAATCGCTTCAAAAAGTATTGGACTGAAGTACAATCTCAAGATTTGATGGTTGGCGGTGCTATGACAGATACTAAAGGAGACAGAAGCAAAAGACCTAAAGACCAACCTGATCCAGACGCTTTTTTACATATTGTCGAGGAAAATGATGACGGAATAATTGTTCGCGGCGCAAAAATCCACCAAACGGGATATTTAAACTCACATAGAGCAATTATTATGCCCACTCTTTCTTTACGACCCGGTGAAGAACAATACGCTGTAAGTTTTGGCGTTGATGCTAATGAAAAGGGAATAACGCTAGTCTATGGCAGACAGTCGTGTGACACTAGAAAAATGGAACCCGGTAAATTAGACATTGGAAACTTCAAGTATGGTGGCCAAGAAATATTTGTAATATTTGATAATGTGTTTATACCAAATGATCACATATTTATGAAGGGAGAAATAGAATTTACAGGTAAATTAGTTAATAGGTTTGCTGGTTTCCATCGACAGTCCTATGGGGGATGTAAAGTTGGTGTGGGCGATGTTCTCATCGGTGCGTCGTCGTTGATTACGGAATACAATGGAACCGAAAAGGCGTCTCATATACGAGATAAACTTGTGGAAATGGTCCATTTAAACGAAACATTATATAGTTGTGGTATTGCGTGCAGTTCATTAGGGTTCCAACGGGAAGCAGGAAATTTTGAAATGGATATGCTTTTGGCAAATGTGTGCAAACTAAATGTTACTCGCTTCCCATACGAAATTGGTCGCCTTGCTGAAGATTTAGCCGGAGGGCTAATATGTACAATGCCTTCTGAAGCAGACTTTAAATCAGAGGAAATTGGGCGCTTAATTGAGAAATATCTTAATACAAGTGAAGAAACATGCGCTGAGGATAGATATAAAGTTCTAAGATTTATTGAAAATTTAACAATGGGCTTGGCTTCTGTTAGCTATAGGACGGAATCATTACACGGAGCAGGAAGCCCACAAGCCCAAAGAATTATGATTTCGCGTCAATCAAATCTAGCAGAAAAGAAGAAATTAATAAAAACTATTCTCGATATTGATTTAGAATAGTATTTCCTTACTTTTTTTGTACCAATTTAATTGTTATTAAATTAAAAACTAATTGAATAGAACTGCTTCTTACCTATATCCTATAATTCTGAATAAGAAGCTTTAAAACCACGAATACATTCTAAAAAAAAATACATATTAACACTAAACTTAAAAGGTGAGTATTTTAGAGCCAAAAAACATATTTGATAATCAGAAATTTAAGACAGATGGTCCTGCAAAACATCAAATCTACATTTCAGAAAAGTTTAAAGTAATGCGAATTTCATTAAAAAAAGGTTTAGAAATCGAACCTCATGACGGATCGCATCCAGCAGTTTTCTTAGTATTGAAAGGAAAGGCTGTTTTTCCTACTGCTTCTGGAGAAGTAGAATTAGGTGAAAATGATTATATAGCCTATAGCGAAACTGAACCAAGAGGCATAAGAAGTTTAGAAGATCTGACTGTGTTAGTTATTCGCGACTGAATCTACTTTTTTTTATTTTTATATATCGCACAAGCTTTGATAAAATCGTAATATACCTTAGAAGGAGCGTAGGGTCTGGATTTAAATTCTGGATGAAATTGCGTCCCAATCATCCAATGATCTGCTCTATCTAATTCGATGCTGTTAATAATTTTTCCAGTTTCGTCTCTACTGGATACAACCAATCCCATCTCTTTTGCTTTTTCGTCAATATATCGCTCTTGGATATGGTACCTGTGTCTAAACCTCTCATATATTTCCTTTTCCTGATAAGCATTATAGAGTTTTGTTTTTTCATTAACAATAATTTTTTGAGCCCCTAAGCGCATTGTCCCCCCCTTTTCAGTAACATCCTTTTGGCTGGATAAAAGATCCACTACAGGATAAGGTGTATTAGGATCGATTTCTGATGAATTAGCCCCTTCTAGCCCAAGGTATTTTCTACAAAATGCCGCAAAGAATAATTGCGCTCCAAAACAGATTCCCAGGAATGGAACTTTGTTTTCCATTGCATATGCCGCAGATTTTATCATCCCTTCAACTGCACGCCCTCCAAAACCAGGAGTCAACAAAATACCGTCACAATCTTTCAACTCTTCGTAAATATTAGTTTCTTCCGTTATATTAATCATCTTTAATTCAGCTTTATATCCTTGATGAGCCGCAGCGTGATCTAAAGCATCATTTATTGATATATATGAATCAGATATGTTGAAATATTTGCCAGGCATTGCTATCTTCACCCGTTCGCCGGTATTTTTATACATTTCAACCATTTTCAGCCATTCGGAATAGTTATTAACCTCACTATATGATACCAGCTTAGCTTTTAAATCTATAAGCTCACAAAGAAAATCACCTAGACCTTGTTCTTCAAATAATATAGGGAGCTCATACACAATATCTAAATCGGGATTAGAAATTACGGCGGCTTCTGGAACATTCGAATAGAGGGAAATTTTTGATCTTATATCATCTGTGAGAGGTTTTTTACTTCTACCGATTATAATATCAGGTTGCAATCCCACACTTTGAAGCATTTTAACAGAATGCTGAGTAGGTTTGGACTTTTGTTGGCCGACTGCTCGAGAATATGGAACGAGTGTGACATGAACTAAAGCAGTTCGATTAGGAAATTCTAATTTAATTTGTCTAAATGCTTCTAAAAAGATACTTGATTCTAAATCACCAACAGTCCCTCCGCATTCTATTAATAACACGTCCAAATTTTCATTTTTTGATATTTCCATTAATCTTTCTTTAATAATGTTAGTTACATGAGGGATTAATTGCACCGTTTTCCCTAAAAATTTCCCTTTTCTCTCCCTTAAAATTGTTGAAAGATAAATTTGCCCAGATGTAATGTTATGAGAAGGATGCATCTCAATACCAAGGAATCTAGAATAGGTTCCGAAATCTTGGTCTATTTCTGAGATTCTATAAGATCTTTCGTCAGATCCATAGACAGGTGTAAAGTCCCATACATCTTCAGTTATAAAACATTCGCCATGCTCTATTGGAT
>JAGXNZ010000315.1 GCA_019894655.1 Promethearchaeota archaeon
AAGATAAGAGAGCACTTTTTATGACAAGTGAAGATAAAAAAAAAGAAATCCAAGGATTAATTAAAGAATTAGCAATTTTAGAGAAGCAGATGAATATCTACATTTCTCAAAGTTATTTTAACTCACAACCAATAGTGTCACTCAATTTTTTCGATCCAAATAAAAAAGTAGTTGATTTAATATTCAAGTTATCAGATATTTTACTTATTGGAGCATTAACTCAATCACCTGTGCTGTTATCTGGCTCTTCTGGCAGTGGAAAAACATTATTAGCAGAGCAGATGGCTGGATTTCTTTTTGGAACTAATGGGTATGCACGAAAAAATATTACACCTGATATGAATGAGCAAGATTTTATTGATATAGACTTCGGAGTTATCAAAGAGGGTGGGACATTGAAAGAAGCAATGACACCAGATGCTTTATTTGATCGCCCATGTTTAATTATAGATGAAGCGAACCGAGCTCCTCCTATCGTTCAGAATAGGTTAATGCAGATTTTAGAGAACAATATTGACCTAAAAAGTAAAATCATACACGCAGGAATTTCACTACAGAAAAATTTATATTATCATTGGAATCTCTTAACACTCAATTATGGGGTTGAATATACGGGTACCTCAACGGTGGATCGTGCGCTTAAAGATCGGGTAACTTTAGATATACCCATCGATAATTTCCCTCCAACTCTAGATGATCAAATCATGATGATTCGTGGTTCCCTTGTATCAGACGAAGTAGAAAAACCTGAGTCTATAGATAATTTAATCTTTCTAATTTACCAAAAACTGGATAATATTCAGTTAAGCCTTGAAGCAGAGGCTTTGATTCTATATCTCAGCTTCACATCAAATTGCGTTAAAAGTCCTACAGGTTCGAAGTATGGTGTTATTTTTTCTCCCCAATATTGTAAAGATCAAGATTGTGAATATGCGAGGAATCCTCCGCTAAATGAAATCTGTCCATACACATATGCCCCTTCAAATAGGATTTTACGAAGATTAGTCCATTCTGCAAAAGGTTTCTCACTTTTACGACATGCCAAGATTGTTAACTATTTAAAATCGTTGAATGACAACGAAGCGATAGATAAATATCTAAATCTCCAAGATTTTGATGTTACTCTTGAGGATGTAATATCAGTCGCCCCTGTAATTTTGAATTCAAAAATCTCAATGAATAGGGATTGGGTCTTGAACCGATTCAATGGAAATATCCTTCTCGCTTGTAACCATTTTTTAAAGATTATTAACCAACAATTAGATTATTTCATGAAAAATATATTGGAACCTTTAGTCTCTGAAATGAAAGGGAGAGATTTATCCGAAAAACAGAAAGGAATTAGAAAAAAAGCTCTTCAAGATGATTTTCATTATAAGGGCCTTATGAAATATGTAAAACAATATCTTACGTGAGAGGTAATATTAATTACGGTTCACCTAGAGCAAACAAAAGAGATAGTTGACTATTACTTACACTATTTTTTCAATCAGATTGGTTGGAATGTAAATTTTAACTTGAATTTAGTAGAAAACGAAAATTTAGATCACATCCTTGAAGCTTATGTAGACATGAAACGGTGGATTATTAATTTTATATACCCACCTCATTTTTTAACTCTATTTAACACTCTACAAAAAGAACATAAACTCTATGAAATTTATGAATCAAAAACTTTAACTAACCCAAAAATTTCCTTAAATACTTCATCAAATCAATACTTTAAGTATCGCTTCCAACAGGAGCTTTATAATTTTTTAGCAGGAATATCTTACCATGAGTTTGGCCATTCAAAAGAGTGTCCAATAGATTCAACGTATTTTTCGATTATTTATCAAGCCGTAAGCACGGTTTTAGAAAAAAAAAAAAAAAACCGCAGAGATTTAATTTTTTATATGGTAAATATTTTTACAGATTTAATAGTAAATACTCAGTACGGATTAAACACAGAAAATAGTTTTTTTCGAAACAGTATTTTTACATTTTATTTTTCAGAATTACTTCAATTTGATAGTACTGACTTAATCTTTTATTTTTTTGTGCTTACTAACATAAAACTTTATTTATTTAATAATTCCTTAAGAGATGCATTAGAAACAATATTAATCCCTAAATTGCCACCCGAACAAGGCGAAATATTAAAAAAACTTGTGGGGATTTTTTGTCCCTATAAGAAACTCGCGAAAAAACTCATATTGGGCGTGGAACTCTCAGAAAACGAAAGATGGAAAATCGTTAATTATATTACTGAAAGGGATAATTGGGGCAGAATGGCTTATGATATGACACTTTTACTGGTTGACTTTCTTTCAAAAACCGCTTTGGAAGAACGCCAGCCAATAATAGATTCTATCTTCATTAAGGAATTCAAGGAAAATAGTAATTTTCAAAAAGAGGTTCTAGATCACATTATTGAACGTAAGTATAACCATAAAAAGAAAAATGGTGAAAAAAATTCGATCAAGGATTCATATCCAAAAGCAATAGAAAAGTATCCTGGTGAACTTGGTTTAGAAACAGGATTAGGAACTTATAATAGGAATGAGATTTTTGACGCAGTTTATAGGTATATGCTAAAAAACATTAAAATAAATATGCCAGAATCAAAGAAATCAGAAAAAAATACAATTACAT
>JAGXNZ010000316.1 GCA_019894655.1 Promethearchaeota archaeon
ATATTAATAATTCATGATTCTCCCGTAATTTGAACAAGCACTTTTCTATTTCTTGGACCGTCATACTCTGCAAACATAATTCCTTGCCAAGTTCCAAGCATTAATTTACCCCTGTGAATTAATATATTTATTGAATTTCCCGTCAACAAACATTTAATATGGGCATCAGAATTCCCTTCACCGTGCTTAAAAGAGTACCCTAATCCTCCACTTTTAGGAATTAATTTATTTAAATAATTCGTAACATCTATCATTACTGATCGATCTGCGTTTTCGTTTATAGTTATTCCCGCGGTAGTGTGAGGCACGAATAAGCAACAAGTGCCTTCGTTGATATTAGAATTTTTTACAATTTGTGTAATTTCATTTGTAATTTCAAGTAATACTTCTCTTTCAGGGGTTTTTACTCTAAATTCTTCAAATACAATCATTATATCACCATTTTAAGTGCAAAGTTATACTCATATATTATTAAAATTACCGTGCTTTCCATTTCCTTCCATAAAAGTTTTGCTTCCCTCCAAATACTCTCCGCTTTCAAGCGTTTTTAAACCGAGTTCAAATTCTTTTATCATTGCATCGTCAACGCTTAATCCCATTTGACTATAAACAGAAAGACGGTCATTTCTCATGCAATTCTGAGGAAAGACAGCAATTTTCCGTGCTAAATTTTCTGCCTCAATTCTTGCTTGGCCAATATCTACTACTCGATTCGCTAATCCCCAAGTTAATGCTTCTTCAGCATTTACTGGTCGTCCAGTTAAAATCATATCTAAAGCACGACTTAAGCCAATAAGCCTTGGTAATCTTACCGTCCCCCCATCCACGAGTGGTACTCCAAATCTACGACAAAACACGCCAAAAATTGCTTCTTTCTCAACAACGCGCATATCACACCATAGAGCAAGTTCTAAACCACCAGCAACGGCAAAACCTGCTATAGCTGCGATAACAGGTTTGTTTAAACTCATTCTCGTTGGTCCCATGGGACCGTCACCTTTTTCTTTTATTCTATTTCCTCGATCAGTTGCTATCGCCTTTAAATCGGCACCAGAACAAAATGTACCATTCGCACCCCATAAAACAGCTACTAAAGCTTTATCGTCGTTTTCAAAATCTCTAAATGCTTGGCTTAACTCGTGAGCAGTCGGTCCATCAACGGCGTTCTTAGCTTCGGGATTGTCAATAATAATTGTAAAGACGGGGTACTTTTTCTCAATTAATACTACCATGTAATTTATTAGATTTAGAAGATTGATAAATTTAATTTAGGGAAAAAATTGTCCTTTTATCATCTATACCATTTTAGAATTGTTGAGAGTTAGGAATTATGAGTGCTCGGAAAAGAGTAATACAAGCGTTAAATCATGAAGAACCAGATCGTATACCTCTTTTTTGCCAAATTATCATGCCAGGATTTCAACGAGAACTTCTGAATTATTGGGGTGATTTGTATACTAGGGAGCGGAAATATAAGCTATCCTATAGAGATTATAATTTAGAGTATAAACTTGGTTTTGATATGGCATGGAACTTCAACACATTTCCAATTTTCATTCCCCTGAAACACATGCAAGAATATCCTTTGCCAAAATTACCAGATAATAATAAATATATTGATTTTAATGGTAAAATCTTCTTAAAACAAAGAAATAAGGATATGGGAAACGCTTATTATTTAGGAAATTATATTGATACAGAGGAAAAAGCTGATTATTTTCATGACACCTATTTCTCCATAGAATGGGAGGAAGCTCCAGATTTCGCCAGAAATATAAATAAACGATTAAGAAAATTCCCAACTGATGATTTTGTACCATGTTGCCATCTTGAACCAATATTAGAACCTCTGTGGCAGGGATTAGGTTTAGGGCTATTAATAAAATTGATTAGGAAAAATAAAAGCAAAATCAAACATTATATCGAATTAAGGGCAAAAAAATTAATTACTGCTGCGAAATTAAACGCAGAAACGGATTTTGACGTTTTCTTTCTATGCGACGATACCGCTTTAAAGAATACTACTATGATAAACCCAAAATACCATCGAGAACTCATCATTCCCGCCTATAAACAGGCTGTTCAGATTTTAAAGAAAGCGGGAAAATATGTGTGCTTCCACTCAGACGGATTTACTGAACCATATTTTGAAGGGCTGATTGAAGCAGGTTTCAGCGCTGTTGAATCTTTAGAACCCATGGCAGGCATGAATTTGAAACATTTAAAGGAAGCATATGGAGATAAATTATGCCTAATCGGAAATATTGATGTTTCACAACTATTGCCTTACGGTACAAGGGATGATGTGGTAAAAGCTGTTAAAAAGTGTATTCGCGATGCTGGTGAAGGTGGCGGATACATGTTGAGTCCTTGTACGGACATTACAAACTCGTGTAAACTAGATAATGTTTTAACGATGATGTTTACTGCCAAGAAATATGGGGAATACCCTTTAAAGCTATGAATTAGGATTTCAAAAAATAAGGAAAAAAATTAAAAAAAAAAAAGTAAATTAAAAGCCAAGTTCAAGGAGCTTAGCTTTGTTTTCTAGAACTTTTTCTTGAGTTAGAGGATAGAATTTCCAAAAGACCAATGTACCTATTAAAATGACACACGCAGGGATAACTCCTAGAAGGAGACGAATTCCCAACTGGACTAGTGCTACATTTGCACCAGAAGCAACTAAAGCAGCATAATCTACTAGTCCTGCATCAAATCCGGTAAGAGTAAATACCAATGTTATTAATGCTTCGTCAATAAAAGCTGTAACGAGTCCTATTACTGCCCAAGTACCTACCATGATACCTTTCTGGTTCTTTCCAGTACGCACAACAAAATCATCTTGTGCGTTCGAATACAATACTGGCATTCCAATAGTCCACACACATCCATTTCCAAAACCCACCAAAAATATAATAATCATTAAAGAAATATCTCCTTGGAAAAAGGTGAGTGGCACAGTAAGTGCAACTAATATAAGGCTTCCGATAACATAGGTTTTCTTATTGTTATTCATTTTCTTAAGAATTTTGAGCCAAATTGGAATAGAAATTAATGATCCCAAGAGAAAAAGTGCGAGAAATGGGATCATTGCATTCGTATCGTTAGATTCGAAAATAAATGTTACTAAATACGCTATCATTCCAGTCATTATCGATGCAGTAGCCGCGAGCCATAGAACGTAATGAACAAAGAGAGCCATAAAACTTTTTTGTTTAAGAACTAGCCATACACCTTTAAATACATGGATTCGTTCATAGTCTCTTGAGTAATATCGATCAATAATGATTTTATCCTCCCGAGCACCCTTCATAACGAATAATAGGCCAAAAATAATTCCTATTACTGCTATAATTGCTGCCATAACTGTGTATGATAATATTGTGGCTCCAAAAAACAGAAAAAGCGGTGGAAGCATCATTCCCATGACTTGTGCAATCATGTCAAAGAAACCCCAAGATCCTGCGTATTTCCTTCTTTCTGCTTCCGTTCGAAATTTGTCAGCACGAAGTATAGATGTATGGATTTCTACCATCGTAATAAATAAATCAAACACGAACAGGGAAAGTAGAAGCCAAAGCATCACTGGTAAAGGATTTATCAATATATTATTGATATCCTTTGGTAGATCTGGAGGAGAAAATATCATGATTAAAGCTAAAGACTGTGGAATAAATGCGATTGCTATCCACGGAAAGCGTCGACCCCATTTTCTTGTCCACTTAAAATTTCGATCAGTTAGCCACCCTATTAAAGGGTCGTTAAGACCAGCCCACACGGTATTTATAGCAACGACAGTCAATATCCAACCTGCCTCAAGACCCACAACTGTATGATAAAAAAAGAACATGAAAAGGCTCATACTTGCTGTTGGAATTGTCCATAGGATATTGTACGTACCAAAAGATAGATAAGTAAAAAAAGAATGTCTTGAAGTTGTTTCATCATTTTCAACCATAAAAATCACTTATTTTTTATATTTAGATATTTTTTTTTTTATTTCTTTTTAAAAAATTTTGATTAATACTATTCAACTTTTCTTTTTTTAAATATTTCCCTTTTATACTGAATATTTATGCCAAAAATGACAATATGGTTAATTTTGACAGATTAGCAGTAAAAAGCATAATTAAATTATGGATGAAAAATTTTCTTATTTATGAATTCAGATAGGCGCCCTTATAATAAGTTA
>JAGXNZ010000317.1 GCA_019894655.1 Promethearchaeota archaeon
CAAAATTTTAAACAAAAAACCTACTTATAACGAATTTATTGTAAAATGTCCGAACATTAACGGTTTAATTCGAGAATGCAAAAAGTTGAACATACTTCCTCCCCTTCAAGTTTCAACCTATTATCCTGAATTATCGGATGTTGTTCTCGTTTGTGTAACTGAACTAAATTCGAATATATCTATTGAAAAATTCATTAAAGCGGCTAAACTAGCTATAAAAGTTGACGAGGAGGGCTCTAACTAATGGATGCTAACGAGGATCTGATATTTAATAAAGGGAATGAGCTTGTTCAACAAAATTTCATTCCAAAACTAGATATTAAATCTGAAAAAATCGAAGCGATATTACCCAAAAATCTTATTAGAGACGAACTTCGAATTCCTGATGTCTCTGAAGTGGAAATTGTACGTCACTATGTAAATTTGAGTAAAATCAATTATGGCGTAGATTCTGGAATTTATCCATTAGGTTCATGCACTATGAAATATAATCCTAAAATCAATGAAATAGTAGCTAGAATGACCAGTTTTTCACGTTTACACCCACTTCAAGATGAGAATGAAGGCGCTTTAGAAGTTTTATATGAAATTTCAAAAATGTTAGGTGAAATTACCGGAATGGATGGTTTTACATTACAGCCAGCGGCTGGAGCACATGGAGAATTGGTGGGGCTATTAATTATAAAAAAATTTTTTGAAACTCGAGGAGTGGTAAAAAATAAAATAATTATACCTGATTCGGCTCATGGAACTAATCCTGCGTCTGCAAAAATGGCTGGATTTTCGATAATTGAATTGAAGTCAAATGAATATGGCGAAGTACCTCTAGAACATCTCGAATATGCGATGAAGCAAGGAGATGTAGCAGGAATTATGCTTACGAATCCTAATACTCTAGGTGTTTTTGATAGACAAATAAAAGAAATAACGAGGATTGTTCATGAATACGGCGGTTTATGTTATTATGATGGAGCAAATTTGAATCCTATGTTAGGGATTTGTCGCCCAAAAGATATGGGATTTGACATTGTTCATTTGAACTTACATAAAACCTTTTCTACACCTCATGGGGGCGGTGGACCCGGTTCTGGTCCAGTTGGAGTTACTAACGAATTAATTCCTTTTCTTCCTGTACCTTGTATTGTATCAACAGATAACGGAATAATATGTAATTATGAGAATCATAAATCAATAGGGAGAATCAAAGCTTTCTGGGGTAACTTTGGCATAGTTTTAAGGGCTTTTGTTTACATTCTTTCTTTAGGTGGTAATGGATTAAAACGAGTAGGACAGATAGCGGTATTAAATGCCAATTATCTTAAAACTTTACTCAAGAAAAAATACGATCTTCCCTACAATCGGATATGTCAACACGAATTTGTACTATCTGATAAGGACTTACCAAATGATATTACTACTGAAGATATAGCAAAAAGAATACTAGATTATGGTTTTTATGCTCCAACAATTTATTTTCCACTAGTAGTAAATGGGGCACTTATGGTTGAACCAACAGAAACAGAATCTATAAACTCTTTAGACAAGTTTGTTGATGTTATGTATCAAATTTACGACGAAGCGCTGAATGAGCCTGAAAAACTAAAAAATGCACCGTCTAATACACCGGTAGGACGACTTGACGCAGTAACTGCTGCGAGAAAACCAGTTTTACACGATTAATTACAATTAAAATGCAATATCGAAAGAATTTAAATAATAATAAAAAAATATAGGCTGAGTGACGTCGCCTCTTTTAAATTATTGATCCTGAAAGAGAATGCTTACATGTACACTCTTTATCAAAATCAATTTTCGGAATTGTTAGTTCTAACATTTTCATTAAGTTTGCTGAGTTTTTCTTCATAGTATCTAAAATTTCTTCTATACTCACAGCTAGTTTCGCTACAGGTCCTCCACAGGTTTCACAATATTCTTTAATCTCTACAACTCCACAATTCTGGCATTCACCTGCCCACACATCTAAGTCTGTTACCATGGCAATGCAACTGTAAAAAATCTCCTTTTCAGCTGCGAGGACTACTTCAGGATAAGTTGTCATTCCAATGATATCCCCACCCCATTGTCTAAACATTTTAGATTCGGCTCTTGTTGAAAATCGAGGACCTTCAATGCAAACATATGTACCACCCTTTTGAATGTCTAATCCTTCAATTTTTTTTCCAGTTTCGTAAAAGAGATTATTAAGATAACTACAATATGGATCTGCTTGGTCAATATGACACACTTGTCCGCCCTCATAAAAGGTATCTAATCTCTTTTTTGTTCTATCTATGTATTGATCAACCATGATAAATTTGCGTTTACCATGCTCTTTTTTTAAAGATCCAACAGCTGAGGGCGAAATTATACCTTTAACTCCCAATTCTTTCAAAGCCCAAATATTTGCTCTAGAATTTACATTGTGTGGCGGGATTATATGACCTGCTCCATGCCTTGATATAAATGCAACTTTTTTACCTTTAAACTCACCAACTCGAATAAAATCAGAAGTGTGTCCGTATGGTGTGTAGATTTTTAAATCTTCAACATTTTCAAGTTCTACATCAGATCCTGTTCCTCCAATTATCCCAATTTCAGCTTTACCTTCAAATTTCATAATTAAAATCCTTTTTTTTTAATTTGAATATAACTAAATAAAAAACTTGATATTTTTGGATTGTTTTAACTATGTAAAAAGTTTTTTCATATTTTTTAAAAATTATTAGGGTTTTTTTAACGTGGTAAAAATTTCTTTTTTAGGGAGCTGCAGAGAAGTTGGGCGCTCAGCAATTTTAATTGAATCAAAAAGTGGAGCACAATGCATTTTAGATTATGGTATTAGATTTACTGGAGAAAATCGCTTACCATTTAAAGCTGATATTCATAATCTGAAAGCAATTGCTCTTTCTCACTGTCATGTTGACCATTCTGGAGGATTGCCATATTTATTTAAAGATAGCGATATACCGTTTTTCACCAATCCATTAACACTAAGAATTTCAGAAATTTTACTTGAAGATATGATTAAAGTTTCCAATTATCCCTACCCATTTGGATACAGAGAGATTAAAAAGACTCGAAAAAACGCTTTATTTCTAAAGAATGGAGTACGCCAGAAAATAGATCATGAGTTTTTTCTTACTTTTTTCAGCGCAGGGCACATCCCTGGGAGTGTTTCTATACTAGTTGAAGTCGATAAGAAGAAAATACTTTATACTGGTGACATCAACAACCAAGAAACAAACCTAATTTTTCCAGCTAACCCTCACGAATTACCCGAGATAGATGCTCTAATTACAGAATCCACTTATTCTGGAAGAGAACATCCCTTAAGAGAGAAACTAGAAAAAAGGTTTATTGAAGAAATTTTAAACACCATTGATAACGGTGGAAATGTTTTAATTCCTGCTTTTGGGGTCGCTCGATCACAAGAAATTTTGCTTGTTTTAGAAAAATACAATTATAAGAATGACATTTACATCGACGGGTTAGCTAGGAAAATTTTAACCGAGTATTCTCAATTTCCCGAATCTTTCCGGAATTTTTCCCACTTTAAGTCAGCAGCGAAAAAGGCTCAATTTGTTTCTAAAGAAAAGAGAAAGAAAATAGGAGGAAAGTCGCGAGCTTTGATTATATCTCCGTCAGGTATGTTAAAAGGGGGAGCTGCTATAGAATATATCCCAACTTTTTTAGATGATCCAAATTCTGCTGTTTTTTTAGTTGGGTATCAAGTAGAGGGAACACCTGGGAGAAAATTGGTTGATGAAAAAATTTTTGAGTTTAAAGAGAAAAGTAGAAGAACTAACCAATCCCGAGATATGTTAATCAAAGCAAAGTGTAAAATAGAATACTTTGACTTCTCAAGTCACGCTGATAAATTCCACCTAAACGATTATATTGATAAAGTCAAATTTCGCAATAATTCAAAATTTATTTTTTGCATACACGGAGATGAGAAATCAACTACTTCATTTGCTCACAATTTATCAAAAGAGAATTATAATTCTGTAGCGCCAGAGATAGGCGAAAGCTATATATTATAGAAAGTAATATTTTAAATAAAATTTCTAATTCTCTCGCATTTGTTTTTCAATTACTCTGTCACAATTTTCTAAAAAAACATCTATTTTGTTTATTGGTACTTTCGTACCCGCTGCTGGGGGATGTCCACCACCCAGAGCTTCTAAATTTGAAAGTTCTAAAGCTTCTCTAATTGCTTCTGAAAGATTTACGCCCTTTTTTACAATGCTTATGTGAGCTCTCCCCGATATTTTGAACACTTCCTCGTCCTTTCTTTTTGCGCACCCAAAAATTGGTTTATTTATGTCTATGATACCACTTTTACTAAATATTAACATGGAAGCAATTGTACCCACAATGTTTTCAGGGATAACATTTTCGCCAAAAAAATATTGGATACTGTTTTTGTATTGGATTTTCTTCTCATCCTTTAACCATGATAACGCTTGAACTAGAGATTTCTTATAATTTAATAAATGATCTTTTGCTTTGTTATAAGCAATTCTTCTGTCACCCATTGCGATAGCAATTCCTAAAGATGCGTTATCACTTCTTCCACAAGAATTCAATAGATACGCAAAAGTATTTAAATCATGTAATTCCGATCCCACAATTTCATTCTTTAATAAATATCTATTTACGATAAGCTTCTCTATAATTTCAGAAGGCTCTATATTTAACTTAAGAGACATATACTCTATAAACGCAGAAGAAACTTTCTGTTTTTCTTCTTGATTAAGGTCGTTCAGTGTTCTTATGTCTCCTTGCGAATTTTCCATTAAAATTCCTAATGATTTTAAGAATTTTAGCATTTTGCTCGTATTATCACTTAACCCCGGAAGCTTAATTTCAGTTGAATATGAGATTGCTTCATTTAAGGGCTTAATCGGTGAAAAATTTAAATCGTTTATCACTTCAACTAAATCTGCTTTGGTTGCATCTTCTAAAATTAAAGCATTTAATCCTGTAAAAGAATTATTAGGGCCTTGACTTTGAATATCTCCCGTTGCTCCTACAAGTGCAATAGGAGATAAATTGATATTTTTCGTATTTAAAGTTTTTACAAACAAATAACAAAGCCCTGCCCCAGAAATTTCACCACTACCATCAAATTCGTAAAAATAAGGATTAATGTGCCAAGGTCTTGAAGTAGAGTAAATTTCTTTAATTTTACCATCGTTTTTATCCGAGACATTTTGAGGTAAATGGTGATCTAATATAATAAAAGGAACCTTGTTATCGAAATTATTTAGTTTTTCAATGAGTTCTAGATACTGACCGCTTCCAAAATCAGCAAAGAATAAGAATTTCTTACTGTCGTTCGAATTTTCTGCTATTTTTATTATCTCTTCTCTTTCCAACTGCTTTAAAACGGTTATTTGAAATGGAATCTTTCCTCTGTATAAAGCTTTTCCGAGAATCGCTCCAGCCGATAATCCATCGGCATCAAGATGGGTATAGATATGCACGGTCGATTCTAATTTTTGTAGATTCTCCATAAACCAATTTTTAGTCTTTTTAAGATCGGAATTTAATAACTCAAGGTTTTTTGTTTTATTATTCATTTTTTATAAAATTTTAAAATAAACTTAATTTAATATAATAAAATAAGATTTTAATAATAAATACTCAATTAAAAAAAAAATTAAGTGAAAAATATGACACATCACATTAAAATAAACGAGTTAGCTTTAACCCTGGTAAATAAAATAATAAAGAATAAAGATAATTATAAAACAGATATAATTCAATATGATAATGGAGCAACCGTCCTAGATATGACAAATTCATCTTGGAATGGAGGTAAACTTGTTGGAGAAATTTGTATGGGTGGATTAGGAACGGTCGATTTTACATCTTATAAATTAGACAAACATTTTATTCCGAGTGTTAATGTTCATACGTCATATCCTGTAATATCTTGTATGGCATCACAACTAGCTGGATGGAATGTGAAATTAAAAAAAGAAGTTGAAAAAGACGGAGAGATTAAAAAAAAAAAAGTTTTTGAATCGTTGGGTTCAGGACCAGCTCGAGCAAAAAGCAAAATTGAGAAGTTATTTGATGAAATTGATTATAATGATGAATCTAACTGTGCCGTTATCGTCTTTGAAACTCCAAAACTACCAACTGAAGAAGTAATGGCTTTGGTAGCCGAAAAGTGTAGAGTTGGACCTGATAAAACATATGCACTTTTTGCACCGACAGCGTGTCTGACAGGTTCTATACAAGTAGCTGCTAGAATAGTCGAAACGGGAATGCATAAATTGCACGAAATAAAATTTCCTATTGGTGTCATTAAGGATGGTTTTGGAACGACAACGATTGCCCCAATTGCCAAAGACGATCTTGGAGCCATGGGACGAACTAATGATTCCATCATCGCTGCGGGTATGACATATTATACTATAGAAGTTAATAAAGACGAGCAAGACGAATTATTCGAATTATTGAAAAAGGCTCCTGCTAACACATCAAATAGTTATGGAAGACCATTTTTAGAGACATTTAAAGCAGCTAATTACGATTTCTACGCAATTGATCCTGGTTTATTTGCTCCGGCAACTTATACTGTAACAAATGTAAAAACCGGAAAGAGCACTACTGTTGGTGAAATTAACCATAAATTATTAAAGGAGTCCTATAATTTAAACTAGAAATTTTTTTTTAAATTATTCATCTAATTTCTTTTAATACTATTTGTAATCAAACTAAAATCTAAAAATTTGTTAATTCATCTTGATATTTTAATATCTCTGCATCAGAGATGTCTTTGTCAAATTCTATTTGTTGAGGGACCCCCAAATATGCGCACGCAATTTTTGCAGCAGCAGCAATTTCCGCTTTTTTTAATGTTAATGAATATTCATCTACTGATTGTACTGGATCGTCATAATTTTCTCGACGAGTAGCGCTTCCGTTTTGAAAAAATTCCTCGTAATTCTTTCCACCGTAATTCTTCTTTTCTTTTAGCTGAAGTGACCTCTCAGATTTCATTTTGTATAATAGAGATCCCATTTTATCGGCAACATTGAAAGACAATTCATTATGTACTATTAATCTTATCATGTTGTTGATGTCAAAATAATTTAGAGTATCATATTTTACTCTTAAATAACTTTTTAAGTTATCTGAGTTTGCTTGACATTCGATTTCAGTCCAATCATGAATTGCTAGTCTTCTTCTTAAAAAAATTAATTCCCAATCTATTCCGAGTTCTTTTAAAAATTCTAGCAGTTTATTGCTGTTAGGTTTTCTTGATTCTATTATTATAAATAACTGCAAACCGTAATATTTATGTTCTTGTTGGAGAAAATATCCTCGTTGTTGCATAGA
>JAGXNZ010000318.1 GCA_019894655.1 Promethearchaeota archaeon
AATGGGGGCGTTTTCCTAAATTAGCCAAATCATTAAATAAAGAAAAGATTAATGCATTAACTTTTGATTTTACTGGTTCAGGTGAAAATGAAAGAGTACCTATTACTTTATCAAAACAGATCCAAGACGTAGAGTCAGTGTATGAATGGGTAAAAAATGAAGGATATCAAGGAATAGCCGTGCTAGGCCTTTCTTTTGGGGGGCGTACCATATTAGGAGCGAATTTACCGGGGATTAGGGCTTATATATTTTGGGCACCTGCTATATTTGTGCAATCTTCAGAAGATCAAAGAGATTGGTTTAAAGATTTAGATAAGGGACCAGTAAATATCCCCTCTTCTGGAAAAGGTGAGCCTATCATAATTGATCTTAGTTTTGTGACAGAATTTGCTAAATTACGAGTAAAGCCTCTTTTGAAAAAACTGGAACTCCCTACTCTTATAGTGCAAGGCACCTCGGACGAGTCAGTTCCATTAGAGTTAACAAGAAAAGCATTCCAATTGTTACCGAAAGATGAAAATCATAAGCTTATTGAAATACTAAACGCAACTCATGATTTTGAAGGAAAGTATTTGACTAAATTTATCAATAATACTGTAATGTGGTTGAAAAAGTATATTTGAGTAAAAAAAATCGTTGAATTTTTTTTAATAATCCTTGGTTTTATGTGAAAAAATTTCTTCAGAAATTATTTAGAATTTATTAAGTCCAGTGAAACAATATTTATACTTTAACTAAATGATATACTTCTGGTTGTTTTAATTCCCACTCTTCAAAAGGATCGTCTTTCACAGCATCTATCATGGCAGGTCTTGCTGCTAACCAATTTTCTTTGGAATCCCAAATTGCTAAACCAATAAGTTGATTTGTATCTTCATCTTTAGTTGTATGCGCCATAATTAATCCTTTTTGACCTTACATAGACTTACCAAATCTATGCATGGATTCTATCAATAAATTTTCTTTTCCTGGTTTAGGATAATGAATTGAAATATGAAAATAAATTTTAAATCACCTTGGGTTTGAAATTTTTATCTAGTTTTCATAACAGGCATTAATAAGCGAAATAATTTAGCGTAAATGATTCTGATGATTTTAAAATCAAAAAGATACCTTATCATTCTTAACAGCAAATATTTTTTCGCTTTAAAAGTGCTTAAATCTTTGTCATATGTAATCTTTTTTATATAAAAATTTTTCTTAAATGTTGATAGCAGCAAAGAGTAAGTTATTATTGCAATCACATCCCAAGCTCGTTTTACATGGTCTTTCGGATAATTTAATTCTTCGCCAATGCTCATCCTAACAATTTCAATGATATGATATAGATCTATTTTACTCCTTAAGAGCTCTTTAGTTGCCCACATTAAATAAAGGCAACCCCCACAATAAGTTATCAGAGCTTCTGCGCCGGTCTCTTCAGCTTCCTTAAATTTTTTTACTCCTTCAGAAATCATATCAAAAGGTAGAGACATGTTCTTAACCCATGATGCTCCTGCTCCAAACCCGCAACATAAAGAATCCTTTTTAATATGTTTCATTTCAAGAATTTTACATCCACATTTCTCTAATATTGTTCTTGGGGTTTCCCAATATCCACCCGCTGCTTTAGAATAGCAGTTATCGTGAACAGTAACTCTTAGATTAAGTTGGTTTTGAAGATTAATTTCGCCAGAGTTAATATTCTCCAATAACCAGCGATCAAAATTCTGAAAATTCTGATCATGTTCCACTCCCATTTCCTTTGGATGGACCTCCTTGAAGATATATTCGACAGCATCTAAAGTAGCAACAACAGTATTAACACCCCACTCATCAAAATCTCTTTTTGTCCTTTCAGCTATCTTTTGTACAATATCTAAGTATCCCCCTTGATATAAATAAGCACCACCTTCCCATTGGTCGATCCGATCGATAGGCTTGAAGTACTTTAGCAATTTACTACCTCCAATTATAAATGGGAGTAAATGTGTATAGTTTCCAATTTATAATACAGTATCCCCGCTCTTAGGAACGTAGTGCATCCATTTATATATCC
>JAGXNZ010000319.1 GCA_019894655.1 Promethearchaeota archaeon
AGTCCGTACGAAAGTAGATTTTGGCGAAAGAATTGGGACTCAGGTCTCTCTGATCTCGATCCGAAAGAGTTTGAAACTACTTATCCGGAAATGTTAAGAATTATATTCGAAAAGTATCCTGATAATCTGGCTCTTATGTTCCAAGGTTTAGAAATTACTTATCGTGAGTTAGATAGGTATACCAATCAATTTGCTAACATGTTGATAGAAAACGGTTTTAAAAAGGGTGATGTAGTAGGTATAAATCTTCCAAATTCTCCAGAATATGTATATTCAGTTATAGGCACGCTAAAAGCGGGGTGTATTGTTTCAGGTGTTAGCCCTCTAATGTCCGACGTCCAAATGCATTATCAAATAGAAGACCTTGGAGCGGGAGGGAAAAATGTTGCGTTAGTCACTCTTGATGCAATTTTTGAACATAGGTTGAAAAAAATTGCTGATAAATTACCACAACTTAAATTGGTAATAGCAACAAGCGTAATTGGTTCGTTTTCTAAAGAGGATCAGGCAAAAATTAAAGCAGTTAGGGAAATCCCCTCTGGTGAAATCACACCTATTGAAGGAAAAACCGTTCTTCATTTCCAAGATGATGTTTTGACAGATTATTCTACTGATCTTCCTAAAGTTGATATATCTCCAGATGATATTGGTTGGATTCAATATACAGGTGGTACAACCGGTCCTCCTAAAGGTGCTATGTTGAACCATAGAAATTGTGCTTCAAACATGAAAAGTCTTAAAGCTTGGCTTCAATGGGAAGAAGCAAAAGGAGTATTATGTTCAGGATTTCCAATGTTTCATATAGCGGGTTTAACAGTGAGTGAAGGTGCTCTTATGTTAGGTTGGGGACAAATAATTATAGCTAACCCAAGAGATGCTTTAGGTATCTGTAACGAGATGAAAAAATATAAACCAACCGTTTTAGTAAATGTTCCTTCCCTATACCAGATTCTGATTAATTTTAAAAAGTTCAAAAGGTTAGATCACTCAACTATAGTATCGTGTATCTCTGCAGCAGCCCCATTTCCGAAAGAATCTCAAGAAGCTTTAGAAAGTATAGTAGGGGAAGGGAAATTATTAGAGCTTTATGGTATGACAGAATTATCACCTGTAGCAACAATGAATCCCTCCTTAGGGAAGAAAAAATTGGGTAAGGTTGGATTGCCCTTTTTAAACGTTGAACTTAAGCTTGTTGATCCTGAAACGGGTAATGAGGTTCCATTAGGAGAACCCGGAGAGATTTGCGTAAGAGGGCCGCTGGTAATGCAAGGTTATTATAACAAGCCTGAAGAAACTAAAAAGGCAATAGATGCAGACGGGTACATGCACAGTGGTGACGTTGGAGTAATGGATGAAGAAGGTTATATCAAGATTGTAGATCGAACAAAAGACATGATAATAGTAGGAGGGTTCAAAGTTTTCTCAGCAAAAATAGAAGATGTATTAGCCAAACATCCTGCTATTGGAATGATTGCTCTAATTGGATTACCTAACCCTGATAGACCAGGCTCTGAAATTGTTAAAGCACATATACAATTAAACCCTGATTTTGAATACGATGGAAACGAAGAGGCATTAAAAGAGGATATAATCAAATTTGCGAAAGAAAATTGTGCACCCTATGAAGTTCCCAAAATTATTGAAATTGCTGAAGAACTCCCACTTACGGTTATAGGAAAGATCGATAAGAAAGTTTTAAGAAAGAGTTAAAAAAATTAATAATTAATTAAATTTTTTTTATTTCCTGTTTTTTATATTTTAAATACCCATTCCCCTTTATCCATTATAGGTTCAATATCACCATTTTTTAACACTCCGTCAACACACATTTGTTCGGATCCAACCATGAAATCTACATGTATACCACTCAAATTTCCTCCAACCTTACTAAATTCTTCATCTGACATAGATTCTCCATTAGTGATATTAGTTCGATAAGCATTCCCTAAAGCGATGTGATTGGAAGCATTTTCGTCAATGAGCATATTATAAAAGAGTTTGTTATACTGAGAAATTGGAGAACTATGAGGGACAAGTGCTATTTCTCCTGTTTTACTAGCCCCATCATCAATATTTACTAATCTATTTAGAAAATCTTCTCCCTTCTTAGCAGATACTTGAATAACCTTCCCCTCTTTAAATGTCAATTTGAAGTCTTCAGCTAAACTACCTCCAAAAAAAAGATGCTTAGTTGAAGATACAAAACCATTAACCTTATCTTTATGAGGAATCGTAAAAATCTCTTCAGTGGGTATATTGGCTACAAATTCTATTCCTTTAATATTCTTTTCGCCACCGCACATCCACACATGCCCTTTAGGTAAACCGATTGTCAAATCTGTTCCTGGAGCGGTTAATCTTAATGCTGAGTAATGCTTCTTGTTTAAATAATCACTTCTAGATTTTAGCTGTTTAATATGATCCTCCCATGCAGCTATTGGATCTTCATGCTTAATCCGGCAGATATCAAATAAGATGTCCCAAAATTTATCTATCCTTTCCGTGGTAGGTGTATCGGGAAATATTTTTTCTGACCATCCTACTAAAGGAGCAGAGATCATAAGCCAAGTAGATAAGTTCTTGCTAATTTTATCTAAAAGTGGTTTCAGGTGTTTAAACATAGTTTGTTGGGCAACAGAAATTTTATCCGGTTCGATCTCTTTAAATAAATCTGGATTTTCAGCATATATGATGAGAAGTGCGTCTCCGTCCTCAAGAAATTTCTCAGCAGTTTGAGTTCTCCAGAAAGGATACTCCTTTAAAGTATCTTCATTACCATGCTTAAATTTTAATAATTCAATCTCATCATCTCTCCACAATACATCAACAAACTTAGCGCCACTCTTATAAGCTTTTTCTACAATACTTCTTACAAAGCTTGTTAATTCTATTGGAACGCCGGGATCAAACGCAGACATTATTAACAAACGTTGTCCGGGTTGAATGTTTAAGCCTTTTTTTATAATTACTTCTATATAATTATCGAGATATTTCTCAAAATTTGCAGTTATTAGGATCACCTTAGGTAATTTCTGTTAGTTTTCATAAATAGAAACTAGTTAATTATTATCGCTTACCATATTTATAGATTTAATTAATTTCCAAGATCTTATTCCTTAATATTCTTGGAAACTCAAAGTGAAACTTAAAACTTTATATCGAAAAGAATCATTTCTATTTTTCAACACTATTTTTTACAATAAAAAACAAATAATAAGAAATTGATAAAAAAATGTCGTATAAAGATAAAATATGGACAAAATCTTGGGATAGTTACGTCAAAGATCTGGACCCTAAGGAATTTGAGATGACTTATCCCAAAGCTATTCGACGGACTATGAAAGAATTTCCGGAAAAAATGGCTTTTGATTATTTAGGGGTCACATTTACCTACAAGGATTTAGACGAGGCTTCAAATCAATTTGCCAACATGTTAATTGAAAACGGTTTTAAAACGGGAGATGTCGTGGGTATTAATTTACCAAATATGCCAGAATATTTAATGGGAATCATTGGTACTTTAAAAGCAGGCTGTATTGTTTCAGGAGTTTCACCGCTTCTTTCAGATATTCAAATGCAATATCAACTGAACGATTTGGGAACTGGAGGGAATAAAGTCGCACTACTGACCTTAGATGCCATTTTTGCTGGTAGATTGACAAAAATCGCTTCAAAAATACCGC
>JAGXNZ010000320.1 GCA_019894655.1 Promethearchaeota archaeon
AAACTAACCGTCCTAATTCTGGATTGATATCTTTGACCGCTTCTCCTAAAAACAGACACCCTAATTCAATTGGGTAATCTTTACATTCCATTGACTTACGACATATGCAGAAGTTCATGATCCAATGTGAATTCGCTTTATTGATAAAATATTCCAATACTTTAGTGGGTAAAACCATATCTTCTTGATTTGGGAGTTCAGAGTTAACGGGAATTACAATATCTTTGGGTAAATATATTATTTCATCATCTTTAAACAGCAAAAGATCAATAATTTTTCCAAGTATGGGTATTCTGGTTAATTTTGCTATGAATTTAATGTTTGGGAACGTTTTCTCCAGAAGTCTCACAAACCAAAGAGGTCTTGCCATAATATCACTACTCTATTTTTGATTTGTTATATTAAAATATTTTAATCTATCATTAATTTTATGAAACTAAAACTAAAATTTTATGGGTCTTCTATAAATGAATGAACTAAATTTAAGGGCTATAAATAAAAATAAAAAAAGGGTTAAAACTTGAATTGGGAAAACTTCTTTCCATTCTTGGAGTAGTAGGATCGAACCCTTGAAAACTTCCAGAGAAGTTCGCACGTCGCTATAAGTTGTGAGTTCTGATTTCTTTTAAAGGAAATTGTGTAATCGCTTTTGATCGTCGATCTTAGTAAAACTGCTGATCCATCTATTTTATTTTCATAGCAACAAAAAAAACTCAAGATGTAGGTGTTAAATAAGGAATAGAGTATAAAATTATCCCTATTGAATAAGACAATAACGACGCAGAATTTATTGATTTCATAGATAAAATTGACTCTGATTTAATTAATAATAAAAAAATTAGAAAAATTTAATTGTAGAATATAATATAACTTAAATTCTTAATGTTAAAATGAACGAAACTCCAGAGTTAAGCTCTTCTAAATACAAAATATCTTATTTCTGTTTTCTCCTAGGGGGAAAACAGATAATTTTAAATATGATATTTGAATCATTTTTTAACGATAGAAATCTAATCAAAAACCAGAATTTATAGAATTAAGTGAAAAATCTTGAATACTAAAACTCAAAAAAGAACAAAATATTTAGCATGCATTTTATTTGTTTTGTGTTTATTACATACAGTGGTAATTGGATACTCTTTAGAACCATCACATGGACGTGAAAGCACCAATCAACAAATCCCCATATACTTTTTGTGGTGGATAATTGACTATAAAACAGCCAATTCTGTTGCGGATGTACAAGGTCATATGGTGTATGATAATTCAGGAAATGCAGGATATGAAGGTTATGCAGTATTTCTTTATGGAAAAAATACTTTTTCTTCATCTAAAATATCAGTAAAAATTTATGTGACTGCTCTATACGAGGAAAAAGTAAGTATTATCCCAACGGGACAATACATAGAAAGGACATACTGGGGGCCACCTCCTATTGATTTCATCACTTGGGACGGGGATATGGGTTATGGAGCAACAACTCCGGGAGTATGGCAATATAATGTCGGGATAACATTATATGGTTATACCTTTGGCTATACTTACACTTCTGCAGCTTATTATGATGCTTATCCTCAAGTTAATCCCCCCATTGTTGAAGGTATTTATCGTAATATGGGATATCTTAATAGCATTTACGATAATGGGGGACACGAATTCAAAGCTTGCGTTCGGTTACAAGTACATAATAATGTTGCTAATCTATGGGGATCGGGTGTCGTTAATTATAATCCTGGAGTATATTACGCTATAACAAGAATCTTATCCATGAGGGTAAAAGTAATATTTAAATTCTACCATAATGATAATTCTCTGCAAGCAACTCATACACATTTAATGGGAGATGGAGTTAATCCAGATAATAATGATATCGATATAAATCAAATCCCCCTTGCTGTTGGTTCTTGTTATTATTCCTAAATTTTTCTTTTTTTTCTTTATTATAAAATAATTTTATTAATTATTTCGTTTCATTCGTTTTATTTCCTTTCCTTGACGAGTTAATACACGATAGATAAATATATAAATAAAAAATTATCCAAATTTAACATAATTATAAAGATTAGAAGAAATTTTGATTTAGGTTATTAATTAATGAGTGAACTAGATCTAGGAGATTTGAAAATAAACCAGCTTGGATATGTTTACAGAGATATTAAAAAACAAGCTAAAATTCTTGAGGAAAAATTAGGTCTACCAAAGTTTGCCTTTCTCGAAAATAAACCCACTAAGTATTTGTATCGAGAAAAAGAATCTATTATTCAAACCTTGATTGGTTTTAGCAGATCTTTAAATGTTCAAGTAGAACTAATACAGCTTATTAGAGGAGAATGTATATTTAAAGAATTCATAGATGCAGGAAAAGAAGGACTCCATCATTTTGGTGTGTATGTGGATGATGTTGATGCATTAATAAAAAAATATAGAGAAAAAGGATATGAAGTCGTTCACGAGGGTTTAACTGCAGGTGTCCAGAAAGTTGCATACATAGATACTTATGAAGATTTTGGAGTCTATATTGAATTTCAGCAAACAAAACAAAGAAAGAAAAGAAATAAGATATAATTCCATTAGAAACTGATTTTTTCTTTTAGTAAATCCTTCAATTTTGAGGAACTACCAATATAAATATAATAATTTATCTTTTCAATCTCCCATTTTTCAGTTTGAGAATTATACCACTCTAGATTTGATTTATTTACCTTAATAGTTACTTTTTTAGTTTCATTAGGTTCCAAACTAACTCTAGTAAATCCTTTTAGGAGCTTTTTGGGGCGATCAATTTCAGAATCTTCAAAACCTATATAAAGTTGAACAACTTCATCTCCCCTAAGAGATCCCGTGTTTGTCACATCAACACTTGAGATAATTTCATTAATATTCGAATTTACTTGAAAGTTATCATATTTATATGATGTATAGCTCAATCCAAAGCCAAATGGATATGCTGGTTCGATGTTTTCTTTCTCAAATAATGTATATCCGTGGTAGTAACCATATTCAATTTCATCAGCATTTTTATCGAAATAGGGTAAATCCTTTGGATCTTTTGGTATTGTAAATGGCAATTTTCCGCTTGGATTTACGTTTCCAAAAAGTATATCTGCTAATGCTCTTCCGCCTTCCATGCCCGAGTACCAAGACATCATGATCCCTTTAACATTATTTTTCCATTCCTCCATCAGTATTGCTGATCCTCCAATAAGCACGACAACAACATTGTCATTTACTTCTGAGATTGAATTTATAAGCTGAATATCTTGATTTCTTAAATCAAGTTCGTCTCTATCTCCACCTAATGTTTTACTAAGAATTTTTATGTATTCTCCTTCGTTTTTATTGGTATATCCTACAACTATAACAATAGCATCAGCATCTTTTACAAGATCCTTTGTAGTTTGAATATCTGTACCATCTTGATAAATTATATCAATCTTATGTTCCATTAAATCGTTAATCCCTTGTAATGGAGTAATTATGTTATCCTGTCTTACATTACTACTACCATGATCTCCGGTATTCTTTAGATCAGCTAATTTTCCAATCACTGCCAACTTTTTCAAATTCTTTTCATTGAAGGGTAAAATCGATGCCTCATTTTTTAATAAAACCATGCTCTCTTTAGCTACATTCCTAGCTATTAATACGTGCTCTTTACAACTAATCAATGATTTATCATATTCTACTGGATCTTCTTTAGTTGTAAATTTCAAAGTAGTTCGGATTATCCTTCTTGCTGCATCATCAATTAGCTCTATAGCAACTTTTTCTGATTTTACTAATTTTACAAGGTTTTTACCATAGTATTTCGCTCTGGGCATTTCAACATCTAA
>JAGXNZ010000042.1 GCA_019894655.1 Promethearchaeota archaeon
GGATAATACCTATTATGTTGTTTTGGATTTAATAATATTGTCATAATAACCTTTTTCATTTCATTTTATTGATAATTATTTAATAATAAGTTAGAATAACATTTCAAAATTAACTTTTTTATTATTTTTTTTACACCTAATCACACTGAATTACACCTATAACTATAAATACAACCTTATACCTTTTCTCTACTTAAATGTCATTGGATATTGGAGAAATAAGATGAGATTAAAATTAAATACAAAAGGAAATAAATTCAGAGTTATCTCAATACTCATACTATCTTCAATAATTATCAACCTTCAAATGGATCTTAGCTTGGTTGAAGACTCTAATCAAGTGGATCTTTATCAAGTAATTAAAACAGGTGAAAATAAATTAAAAACTTCGACTATTTCTGGAAAAATCAGTGTTAGTGGTAATTTCGGATGGGCATTTTTAAAGACGACTGGAAAATGTACTGGATCAGGTATTTCTTCAGACCCGTATATCATAAAGGATTTAGTCATAGATGGTGGAGGATCGGGAAATTGTATATTGATTGACGACTCAGATGTGTATTTTAAAATTCAAAATTGTACCATTTACAATTCAGGAGGAATCTGGGGTAATGCTGGAATCAGATTTGAAGCGTTTGTTCGCAATGGTCAAGTGATTAACAATACAATCTATGATTGTGAAAATGGTATATTTATTAACTGGGAATCTACTGATCTCAATGTATCAAGAAATAACTTATTTAATAACTACGATGCTGGAATATATTTTATCAATAGTCATAACAATTCTATCTCCGATAACATTATATCAACGAATGGTCACGGGATGTTCATATTAAATAGTAGTTCAAATATTATATTGGATAATCAAATAAGAAATAACATGTGGACAGGACTACATGTAACTGACGGAAGTAATAATAACCTAATTCAAGGAAATTTTTTGAATTATGATGAAATAAAGATATATTCTTGTTCTAGGAATATTATCCGCGGGAATACAATAACAAACATAGGAGTTGGAATTTTTATAGATAAGGACTCTACTTGCAACATATATTCAAATAACATTTTTAACGGAAATAATGATGATATACAAGATAACCAAGCTGAATGTAGTATTGAGAATCCGTTCCCCGTTGAAACAGCTCTTACGTTAGGGATCATAATTATCGGTATTACTCTTGGAATTATTGCCATTGGATTAATAATAAGAAGAAAATATTTAAATAATGAAGTAAGACGATTTGAGAAGCAAGCTAAACGAGAAGCCGAGAAAAAGATTTTAGTAGAAAGAAGAGATAAACTATCAAAATTAGAGGATCGTGAATCTGAACAAGCGAACGCAGTTTTAGAGGAAAATAAAGTTGCAGTTCTTCCTCCTCCAAAAGAAAAGCTGAGCTTAGTAGAAACTACAGAAGAAGCAATTTTTAATGAAAACCAAACGGAAATAGTTGCACCTGCCCAATTACCAAAAGAAGAAAGCGAAATCGTTAAAGAGACGGTTGAACCCCCTAAAGGTGAAATGATTTCTTGTCCTTTCTGCGGAAAGGAACTAAGTAGCGATTTTATTTTCTGCTTAAGATGCGGAAAGAAACTAGATAATTAAACCATTAAATCTTTAATTTCATATTTTTAAATTCTATTTTTTATCAAGAAATAACGCAATGTAATAATCTACGATCTGCAAAATTAAAAAAAAAAAGAAGAAGATTTTGTTTGATTTTCTAATTATTTACTTTATCAGCGTTTTTAGCAATTGCGTCTACAATTTGTGGCCAAGTTTCAGGCGGTAAGCTGTGTCCCATACCATCAATGAGTATTAAATCCGCCCCATCTATTTTTTCTGCGGTTTCCTTACCACCCTCAACTGGGACTAATGGATCGTCGCCCCCATGAATAACAAGGGTAGGAACTTTTATTGAGCCAAGTTTGGATGCACGGTTTCCATTAGCTAATATTGCAACCGTTTGTCGCGCCATTCCCTGTGGATAAAATGAACGATCATACGTGATTGCAGCAATTTCACGCTGTCGATCTACATCGTAGGGAAAACCGGATCCATAAAGAATTCGCCGGCGTCTCACTGATTCTTCAATAAAGGCTTCTCGCTCTGTAGGCGCAGGTGCTAAAAGTACTTGCATAGCTTCTGGCTTAGCTTGAGGAAGATCTGGATTACCTGTTGTACTCATTATCGAAGTTAGACTCAGAACGCGGGTTGGATGACGGAAGGCAATTATCTGAACAATCATTCCTCCCATTGATGCTCCACAAATATGAGCCTTTTCGATGTTAAGGGCATCTAAAAGACCAACAGCGTCATCAGCCATATCTTCTAATATATAAGCTGGTGTTATCGTCTCTCCTCGCTGGAGAGCCATAACTTCCTTCATGAGATCTGGGATTCCTGCTTCCTCAAATTTAGTAGACAAGCCTATATCTCGATTATCAAATCGTATTACATAAAAGCCTTTATCTACAAACTTCATACAAAAATCATCTAACCAAGCAATCATCTGAGCTCCTAACCCCATTACCAAAAGAAGGGGTTTTGACGAGGGATCTCCAAAAGTCTCGTACTCTATTTCAATATTGTTAGCTTTCGCTTTAGGCATTAATATTACCTTAATTATTTTTAGTATCGTTTCTATTGAATTATGCTTAATAGATCATTATGACTTTTATATTTTTAAAATTATTTTTCTAAAGATGTTACTCAACGGAATTGATATCGTCAGGTGAAATTTCTTCTTAGAATACAAAATAGAACTTAAACATGAGAAATAATAAAAAGGACTCGTCTTTCTTCAAAAAAAAAAGATAATTAAAATTTTAGATTTTGATAAATCATTTACTAAGACTCCTTGATAACGAAAGGAAATCCCCCGATTATTACCCTTTTATTAGTTTTTTCAATTTTACCAGTATAGGGAGTATTTTGACGACCTCCATAGCAGGAGTGGATTTCATAGATTTAATAAAACCGGGTTTAGCAATTCTCCACATATTAGTATTTCTCGCAAGGGCTTCTTCACTATCGGCTTCATCTATACCAA
>JAGXNZ010000321.1 GCA_019894655.1 Promethearchaeota archaeon
CCGATTGCACTTGATGGATTTCCCGTAAATAATGCTATTTTTCCCTCTATTTCATTGGCTTTCTCTGCGATAGCTAACGGTGAAGTTGTTTCACCACTTCCACTTATCAATATCAGTAGGTCATCTTTACTATAGCGATACGTAACTGTGTCCGAAACAAAACAAGATTTAATACCTAGATGCATCAATCGTTGGGCGAAACATCTCCCAATAAATCCAGATCTCCCGGCACCATATATAAAAATCCTTCCATCATTTGAATCAATATCAACAATTAGTTCAATTAACTTTAAGATATTATTCGTGTCAATCGATTCAGAATTCTTTTTTACCTGTTCTGCAATTTCTAAAAGTGTATTTAAAAATCTTTCTCTTACTAAAATTGAATCGGATTTTTTCATTTCTATCTCTCCTCATTTAAGAATTCGGGATTTACACAACTTCTCCATTGATCTACGGTTTCTTTAGGGCCTAAACCTATTAATAAATCCCCTTCTTCAAACAGAAAATCCGTGGTAAAACTATAGATCCATTTATTCTTTCGTTTTAAAGCTATAATATGAAAACCTCGCTTATACTTTTGATTTTGTAGCTGTTGGTAGGTTTTATCTTTAAAATAAGAATCTGCAGAAATAGTTTCGCGAACAACTATTTCTGAAGTCTCTTCAATTGCCTTTTGTAGAATTATATGAGGTAAAAAACCCTCAAGGATATTTTCAGCTAAATGTGCTGCTGCATCTGCTATAAGTTCGCAGGAAAAAATGATTCTTAAAATACCTGTTAAAATTTTGGGATTATTTACTAATTTAGTAAAATTTAAAAGATCCTTTTCGAAATTAATATTTAATCCATCCATCAACGATTCCATCTCTAATACATCCTCTGCAACCTCATAAAAATTAAAGAATAATGCTGCGAGAGCTAATTCTATCATCGTCTCAGATATATCTGTAATTAAAACATAATCTTTTTTAAGTTCCTTTATTTCTTCGTAAAATTCAGGATTTTTTAGATCAAAATCCGATTCTTCTTTTATTTCCCCTATATCAAAAGAAAAAGCTTCAGAATCGTATGTTAACTTCTTTAATTCTTTGAGTGGTTTTAATTCACCTTTAATGATTAAAGTATCATTCGATTGAATTTCGTTCTCCTTTCCAAATAACCAATCGTCTTTTCTTTTAATCGCAATTAAGTCTACTCCGTATTTCGATCTAAAATGTATCTCTTTCCGTTTCATGCCTATAAATTCGCAATTAGCATTAACGGTGATTTTTACAATAGGTTCAGGGACTTCGTCCCAAAATAATTGTATAAAATCAGAAATATCACTATTAATATATACAACTCTGGCGATATCTGCAAGAGCATCGGAGATTTTGTCAATAGAGAAACCCATAACCACAATAGGTTCTAGAGCTTTCGCTTCTTTAAAACCACCCGTTTGAGTTTGAATAATTTGCAAATTCAATAGAAATGTTAATTCATGAATTCGTTTTTCAATTTTAGAAGTCTCGTCTGCAATTTCCTTACTACTAAATTTAATCGCGCTGTAAGCAAGATCAATCATCAAATCGATCTTCTGTTTCATCTCTTTTAATATATCCTTTAGTGATATAGGTTGATACTGAAATTTCTTCCTTTTTTCATGCTTTTTAATTATTTTCTCACTCTCGTTTAGATAATTATATAAATATTTGGATGAAGATTATTATAAATAAGGGGGTTAAAAAATCTGCTAACGATGTCACCATTGGAATTAAGAAATTATTTGGGTCTTTTCCTTTCCTAAATATTAATATGGAACCCATAAATAAAAATACGAACATTAGTCCAAATAGAATTAAAATAGTAAAAATAAAAATTGCTATAATCAACAAGGGATTAACGATTTCTATTCCAGTTACGCTTCCCAATATGTATCCTAGGCTTATTAATGCAGCAAGACTTAATAAAGTTGTTATAAACAATCCATAAAAATCTTGTTTTAATCGATCAGAGAGTTGAATTTTTGGAGCCAACGTACCTATATACAGATGAGAGGTAAGACGAGATACCAGAACAGTTGATATATCACCTATTAAAGAATTTAAGGACGGTAGAACTAATAATATAATAGGGAAAGTAGACAACACTATTTCGTTATTAGATAGAAGGGTCCCGGAAAACAGTCCCATAACGGAACTAATAAGTACTACTATAACTGATTCCTTGAAGATTTTTTTAAAGTAATCCAATTTTATGGCACCCCTAACATAATAATTGTCAAATAGAAGCAAATAACTGTAAAAAAGTCATCAATCGCTGTCATTACAGGATTTACAATATTATTTGGATCGAGTCCCCGTTTAAATGCTAAGAAATTTAAGAACGTAGAACAAGGAATTGAAATCGCTAAAGTTAAAATGATTGAAACAACTGGAATTACGATTAACAAACCAATATGAAAAATATAAAGTCTAATTAATAAAAAATTAATGAGGATGCTGAAAACTCCGATTGATAATGCTGTTAATAACGATAAACTTAATGTAGCTAATACATTTTCAAACCATGATTTCTTATTAAATTCGCCAATAATGAAATCTCTTGAAGTTCGAGCAATAAAAGGCCCACTTAAGTTACCCCTAAGAGAAAGTAATGCAGGTATAATTAGAATTAATAAAAGAAAGCTCTTAAATGAAACTATTAAAAGAGAGAGCACGATTCCCGCAAGGATATCGCCCACAATGGAAACCATTTCAGATGGAAATGTTTCTTTAACGATTCTGCCTTTAGTATCTCGAGCTTCCATATGTCATCATCATCATCAGATGAATATATTATTAAATTTTCGTTCATTCTCTTACTAATTTATTAAGGTTCGAATTTATTTAAAAATTTCTAATTAAAAAGAAATTAATAATATAAACATTTAAAATCAATTAAATTCTTCAATTATTTTGGTTTGGATAAAGAAAATAGATGATTTTTTTTAAATAAAATTAGATGCGCCTAAAAAGAAGATACGAAAATAATAAAAAAAATGAATTTAAGCTTAAGATTTCTTAACTTTCTTGAAATGGATCATAATCAAAGCGATCACACTTACAGTAAGAAATCCAAGCGTTATTAAAAGTGGAAAGCCTGGTATTGCGTCTTCAGGACCAGTATAGATGTATGAAACTGCCATGATAATGGAAATCGGACCTGAACCACTACCTACTGGAAAAAGTATTGTCAAGGAATTATCCGCATAATCATAAACAAACATATCGGTTGCTTCTGGAGGAGCTGCTTCCCATGCATTATTACCACTCATGTTCCAAGCCCAAAAGGTAAGGTTATAGCTATCTAGATCAAAAGTATCAGCGAATTTGATGTAGAAAGTTATATTTTCTAATCCCGTAGTGTTGGTAATCAAGAGGTCGTTATAATAAATGACTGTTACATTAGTGATCGAGGTATTTATAGGATTATGGTCTAACAATGCATTTACTATCTCTACATCCGTGTTACTAGTGATAACTTCAATATTTGAGTCTGTTATTTCACTTACTGCATCATTAGGAAAGGAAATACTATTAGTTCCTGCGTGGAGTGTTTCGTTATACATTGGATAAATAGTCATATACCCCCAAGTTGAATCATCTCCACCAGGGAAATTCATCCATCCTCCCATAAAAGTTATTCTCCCTGTAGTCGAATCAACAAACGCGTTGTATTCCTTACCATTCGTCGAATTTCTTAGAAGAGCATGGTCTTGAGAAAATATTCTTTCATCAAACATCCCTCCAAGTATTACTAAGAGATTTTCAAAATCAGTACCAGTAAAACCTAAAGGTATGAAAAGTGGTGGTGAAACACCTCCAAACATAACATATGGAGAGATTGGCCAATATATATTAGCTTCAAGGAACAGATCATCTCCAACATTATTCCAAGTGCCTGTAACTTCGTCAAACTCTTCAAATTCAGCAATAACAGCTTTAAAGAATTGCAATTCAGGTTGTCCAAGTATTTTAGAAAAAACACCCCCGCTATCCAGTTCCCATTTTGTCAAATTAGCGAATTCTCCATCAGTATAAACGATTGTTGCTCTTGAATAAGTTTCACTATTTTCAATATTTTGTTTATAATAAACTCTATCACCTATTCCTACGTCCCAATCTACTAAAGTTTGGCGTTTTAATTCATAATATAGTTGAACATCACCATGTTCAGTAAATAGGTATGATTGCACTACTCCAGATGATTTATCAATAATATTACTTACTCTCAAGTTCGTAGAAGTATTTCTTAGGGTAAACTCAAAGTTTGTATTCTCAATGAGCTCGATATCATTAAATGGAGCATTCCATATACGAAGTGTGTCAGAATTCCACATGAATTCAATATCATCCTTAGCAGTATTATTGGGATAAACAAAATTGTAATAAGGGGAAACACCTTCATCAAAATATTGGAAATAAAAGTTGTTTGCATAACCTATTGGAAAATTTGTTTCTTCTACGATATATGCATTTCCATCCCATACAGATAAATTAGAGTAAACGGCCTGAAATGCCATAGAAATATCATCTTCCATAAACCCGTTCTGAGATTTAGGAAGCATAACATCTGTAATATTGATGACTTCAACTTTTACATCGTAATAACCACTTCCTCCCTCAGTCCAATCAAAATAAAATTTATCTCCAATATTGACTCCCCATTCAATCTCGTCAGTTATATCATAATCGAGAACTCTTTGCATTGTCATATTAATGAACATTGGTTCTCCCATATTAACCTGAATATATCCTTCAGCATATTCTGCAACGCCATCTGTTGGATCAAATTCCATATACAGATAGAAGTTTTCAGTCGAATTCGTAAATGTAATACTGTTATCTCCGGTATTGGATGAATAACCATCAAAATGACTAAATCCATAAATAGAGCGAGGGTAAAAAAACGACTCGTTGAGAATATCATCTAAAACATCGACTTCTAAATTATTAGAACCGTTCAATGGAAGTATGGAAGGTGCAGCACCGTATCCCGCTCTATATTTATGCTTAATGGTATCTGAGTTATTATATCCAAAAAGAGCGAACTCTGATGGTGCTCCGTATGGTTCTAATTCTTCTTCAGTCACGTTGTAATAGCTTTGCGTAGCGTTAACGAGAGAAAATTCGTTTACACCCAACCAATCTGTTGTAATGTTTTCAATAGAAGTAATGTTATAAATCCAAATATCTCTAAACATCATGGTTACTTCTCCACTCGATGCGTTTGTTAGTATTATTTCTACTTCCCAATATAGCTCGTCGCCAACATCAACACCCCAATGCCAACCGTTATTTGCATGTTCTTCCGGAACATACGGTCCTGCTTTAATTAATGTAAATAGCATACTTAGATTGATGGATGTAACTAAAACCATCAGCAAAATTAAAATTAATTTTGTTCTATATCTTAAATTATTCATAAAATTCAACCCTTAATTGAGTTATATTTATTTTTAAAATATTTGTTATGTTATAATATGGAAAGTTGAGTTTAAAAATACTTGTTTAAATTTTAGTAATATTTTTAACGATTTCTATATCAAAATCTCATATTACAGCTATAATCTTAGATTTAAATAGGTTTTAACCAGTTAGAATCGATCTTATTTAGGGCAGTCTCAACCTCTTTTCTAACATTCCAGTTGTCATCCCATAGAGATTTTGATAACGGTTCTAACGCGTCAATATTTCCTATTTGACCTAAAGCTTTTGCAGAAGCAATTCTAATTTTTGGATCGCTGTCTTTAAGCATCTCTATAAATGGGGAGATGTCGCTAATGTTTTCAAATTTTCCTAATGCTAAAGCAATCCAACTTTTAATAAAAAGATCCTCATCATTAATTAAAGGTAATAGAGCTTCTAAGCATTCTTCACCTCCTATTTTAATTAAGAGCTTAACTGCTGCTCTTTTGGCCTTCCAATTCGAAGAACTCAAAAAAGGCTTCACCTTATTAATGTACGTTTGATTCTTTATTTTGGATAAAGCTTCAATAGCGCTATCTCGCACTCTATTATCAGGATCATTTAAAAGATCTAAAAGTAATGAAATTTGCTGCTCGTTACCCAACTTTCCAGTTAATTTTGCACATAGACTTCTTATTTTACATTCTTTAGCTTTAAGACCTTCAAGAACTTGATCTGGAACTTTATCTGGAACTTTATCTTTAGAAATCTGAAGAAGTGAATTATAAGCCAATTTCCTGGTTTTATTATCACCACTCTTGAAAGAATTAATCATATAATCTACAGAATTCTTATCTTCAAGTATACCTAAGAGCTTGATTGCTTCCTTCCTCTCTATCATATTTTTGCTGTTTGCAACTTCATAAATTTTTACATAAGAATCAAGTGTACTAAAGATTTGTTCTAGGGATTGAATAGATAACTTACGGACATCTTCATCCTTATTTTTTAATAATCTTAGAAGGGGATCAATTGCTCGTTTACTTTTAATTACTCCTAAGGCTTTTATACTTGCTTTTTTAACATCCACATCAATATCATCCAATAAATTGATAATTAGTCTTGCATCTTTTACTTGAATTAATTTCTCTAAAGCTTGAATAGCATTACATCTGACTTCAGGGTCATTTTTGTGAAGCAATTCTTTTAAATAACTAGTTGATTCATCACTTTGAATTCTACCTAAGATGATTGGAATTGATCGTTTAACATAAATATTTCCGCTATTAAAATAACTAATAATCCCACTTACATCTCCTAACTTTCCTATATTCACGATTGATTTAATTACTTCATCCTTTATTTCTAAAGAAGGATTACTTAGCATTTCTAATAAAGAGTTTAAAGCAGAGAGGAAATTAATTTTACCTAGCATAATCACAGCAATTTTTCTAGCTGTTATAAAATTATCTGTAAGAGCTTCAATTAATATTGGACTTGAAGCTTCTGGTAGACTGTTCGCAACAAATTCGATAATCTTTGCTCGTACTTTACCGTCTGATTCATTCCTATATTGTGTAGCAAAAAAACTCAAATTATTTTTATCAATCAAATTACTAAATGAATTTATCATATCTATTTTATTCTCTGGAACAGTTTCTTTAAGATAGTTTTCTTTTAGTTCTTGAAATCCCATTTTTCTAATCCTTCATCCTACCTTTTCAATAAAAAAAGCGTCTAACTTTAGAATCGAGTTCATATTTTTATTTCTAAGTAATTAGAAAGATAGAACTTGTAAGTATAAACATTAAATTCTTCTTTTAATTGAATATAAAAATTACTGAGTTAATTGAGGATTCTTTACCTCTATACACTATAAAAGAAAAGTAAAAAAAATAGCAATTTATGAGCTAAGCAGTTGAAAAAGAATCGTAGCGTGAGGGATATAGAATTGGTCTTTAACCTTTATAACGACTGTATGAA
>JAGXNZ010000322.1 GCA_019894655.1 Promethearchaeota archaeon
ATAACGCTTCACGATGGTAAAATTTGGGCTGAATCAGAAGGGAGAAATAAAGGAAGTACTTTTTTCTTTTCATTACCAATTATTAAAAACTAAAATATGGACTCCATATTTTTTAATAACGCCCATTTTATTTCTTTATTAGATAAAATATGAAATTTTATTTACCGCATCAAATATTCATTTGGTGAGTCTGATAAGTAGCGATGAAAATGAAGTGGGATTCGAGAAATTAGAGGTTGTGAAAAAATATTTCCATAGAATCTTTACAACATTATCCAAAGAAGTCAAAGAAGAATTAATTAAATTAAACCTTTCAAAGGATGAACTAAAGGATATCAAGAAAGAATTAGCTTTTTTACCTGAAGAAAAACAGATAGAATTTCTAAAAGAAATAACTAAAAATAACGAGTAGTATATTTTTGATCAGTTTTTGATCACTCGTCTTTTGTCAAAAAGGTATGTGTCTACCTATTTTTAAAAATTACCTTATAAAAACATTCGATATATCAAATAGTAAATAATAGGAAATTGGTTATTTATTATTCATAATAAATTTTTTTAAGAAAAGTACCTTTTCACAAATAAGATTATCAATTGATTTGTTTGATCAAACACATTTATGTGAAGACTAAGTTTTTTACTTTTTGTTAAATCTAATTGAAAACGGAAGTTGGGATTTGAATTCACTATGAGCGAAAACGTAGAGAAATATATAAAAAGAAAGGTATATAAGTCCACGAGTTCTAGGATTGCCCAAAAATTCGTTGACGCCGGTTTAGAGAAGCTTAGAGCGTGTATTAATTGTGGAACGTGTACAGGATCTTGTCCATCGGGTAGGCGCACAGCAATTAGAACACGCTCAGTTCTTCGTCGAGCATTAACAGGTGATGAATCTGTTTTACAAGATATCGATATTTGGCTTTGTAGTACGTGCTATACCTGTTATGAGCGTTGTCCCCGAGATATTCCAGTTACCGATATGATTATAAAGCTTAGAAATATAGCTGTTGAAGAAGGGCATATTTTAGACGCACATTTTGATTTAGCAAATAAAGTATTTTACGAAACTGGGCATGGTGTCCCGGCTAATGGAGAAGGAAATAAAAAATGGAGAGATTTACGAGAATCCTATGGGTTACCTCCATTACCTCCAACCGTTCACATGCATCCTGAAGCAGTTAAAGAATGCCAAGAATTAATGAAATCTGTTGGTTTTCGAGATTTATTAGATAAAATCGAAGAACAAAAAGCAAAGGAAAAGGCAGAAGCTGAAAAAGAAGAAGATAAAAAAGAGGAAAAAAAGAAAAAATAAAGTGAGATATCATCATGAGCGAACAAAATAAATGGAAATACGGTTTCTTTCTTGGTTGCGTAACACCTAATCGTTATCCTATGATCGAAGCTTCTATTCGTGCAGTATTTGATCATGTTGGTGTAGAAATAGTAGAATTAGAAGGCGCTTCTTGTTGTCCTGCTCCCGGAGTTTTTCGAGCCTTTCACATTCCTACTTGGTTAGTGATCGCTGCTCGAAATATTACAATAGCAGAAGAATTAGGAATAGATATTGTAACTGGATGTAATGGGTGTTATGGTACGCTTCGAGATGCTTGGGTTGAAATGGAACACGAACCTGACTTAAAAAAAATGGTAAATGAACATCTCGCTAAGGTTGGAAGGGAATTTAAAGGGAATATTGAACCTAAGCATGTTGTCCAGGTTTTATATCAAGATATTGGAATTGAATACTTGCGCGGTTTTGTGAAGCATAAATTTAAGGACTTAAAAGTTGCTGTTCATTATGGTTGCCATATCGTAAAACCAAGCGATAAAAGACCTTGGGGTGGTGAATGTGAAGACCCAACCTTTCTTGACGAAATAGTAGAAATAACCGGTGCTAAAAGCATTGATTATCAAGATAAATTCCAATGTTGTGGAGCGGGCGGAGCCGTAAGAACTGCTGTAAAAGAAATATCCGCCGACTTTTCTCGAGAAAAATTAGAAAACATGAGGGATGCTGGCGCCGATATTATTATCGATTGTTGCCCATTTTGCCATTTACAATTAGATTTAGGTCAAATGGAAGCAAATACTATTTATAAAGACATGGTCGGAGAACCCTACAAAATTCCAGTAATTTATATCACTCAATTACTTGGGTTAGCATTTGGGATAGATCCGAATCTTTTAGGTTTAATGAAAAATCACGATTTAAAGGGAGTATCACCATTCATTTCTTTAGAACCATTTTTAGAAAAAGTTAAAACTCAGTTAACTTAGGAGGATCGCTAATTTGACAGAAACAGATAAAAAATTGAATATTACGGGAAACGAAAAACCAAAAATAGGAGTTTATGTTTGCCATTGCGGTGTGAATATTGGTGGAGTAGTTTCAGTTCCAGACTTAGTTGAGTATTCTAAAACGCTACCGGATGTTGAGGTGGGACGCGAATACAAATTTTTTTGTTCAGATGTCGGGCAAAAAATGATTAAAGAAGATATCGAAGCGGGACTAGTTAACCGAGTTGTAGTTGCAGCTTGTTCCCCGAGAATGCACGAACCTACGTTCCGTATAGCTTGTAAAGAAGCAGGATTAAACCAATTTTTGTTTGAAATGGCAAACATAAGAGAACATTCCACGTGGGTTCACATGAAAGAACCTGAAGGTGCCTATGAAGTAGCAAAAGATCATATAAGGTTAGCAATTGCGAAAGCAAGAGAACTGGCACCATTAGCAGTACAAAAAGTAAAAGTAGAACCAGCAAGTTTAATTATCGGTGCTGGGATCACTGGAATGAATTCTGCTTTAAATCTCAGCGCTGCGGGATATAAAGTATACTTAGTGGATAGATCTGCTACAATTGGAGGGCATATGGCTCAACTTGACAAGACTTTTCCGACTATGGATTGTTCTTCTTGTATTTTAACTCCAAAGATGTCTGAAATCTCGCGAGATAAAAATATTGAGCTGTTAACATATTCTGAAGTTGTTGAAGTAACTGGTTATGTAGGCAATTTCGAAGTTACGATTAAAAAGAAACCTCATTATATAGATCAAGAAAAATGTAACGGATGTGGAATTTGTGTAGATCCATGTCCCATTACGGTTGCTAACGAGTTTGACTTAGGATTATCTACAAGAAAAGCTATTTATGTTCCATTCCCTCAAGCAGTTCCCAGTGAGTATACTATCGATATGGACAGTTGCGTCGAATGCGGAATTTGCGCTAGAGAAACTGTTTGTGAACCGGGAGCTATAAATTACGACGACAAACCTGAATATATCACGGTAAAAGTAGGCACTATAATAGTAGCAACAGGATACGATGAATATGATCCGACAGAACTAAAGCAATATGGTTATGGTAAATACCCTAATGTCATTACAGGACTTCAGATGGAACGATTACTTAGTTCGTTTGGTCCAGTTGTGGGAAAACCTGTAAAACCATCAGACCTTAAGGATCCACATAGTATTGC
>JAGXNZ010000043.1 GCA_019894655.1 Promethearchaeota archaeon
AAAGTTAAACTATATAATAACTGCGAAGTTAATAAAATTAACAACAAAAAAAAAGAATTGAAAAAAAAAAAGTGAAAAAAAATGGCTCAAGCATCAGAAAAACAAACCATTTCCAAAAACCACTTGGAGTGCGACTGCCCAGTCTTAGCCCAGTGCCTAGCACCTGAGGTTGAATCGACTCAGGTGCTAGTTCTAACCACTGACGAAGCGAAGGTTAAATCAAGATTACCAAAAAACAAGCTTTTGAGAGTGTTCAATAAAAATAAATATAACTCGAGGATTACGGAAGAGAAAATCAGTATAAATAAGTATAAGGGACAAGTAGACGCAAGGCTTCTGGGAGTTCGCAATTCCATGCTAAATTTCTAACTAAAAAATTTTTTAAATTTTAATAACCAGGAAAAAAAAAAACCAATAAAAAACCAAAAAGAAGAAGAGGTAAAAAAAGATGGAAGAAAATGAGAATAGAACGATAATAATAAGAAACGCGGGATATATTCCTGACCGTTTTGGTATGTAATTGTAAATAACACATTTTTTTATAATAAACAAAAATTCACGATTTAACTACAAATAATAAACAAAACAAAACCAAATTAAAAAACCGAGGTAAAAGAATATGAGAAAAAAAGAAAAAGATGTGCGAACAATCCTAAACCCGAGTGGCTACCATATTAAAGCCTTCATATATTAAATTAATTTTTTTTATTCTTTATTTATTAATACTACTTTCTATTTTACTTAATCTTTTGATTATCATCATCCTTTAGTTTATTAGATTTAATTTTAGCTTTCATTCTTTTATCTTTCATGTCTAAAGCATTATTTTCATTTCTAATAATTCGGAAAACATTTGGTTTCTTTTCACTTATTTTGAAGGCTTTATCTAATTCTTCTTCTAATTCATCATCTGAATACTCTTTCTCATTCATAGGAATAAATCTTTTTCATCAATTTTTAATTCTTTCTAATTCATTGAGTCCACAATATTTTAAATTCTTTAATTTCGACAAAAATGATAAAAGTTATTTTTACCAGTTAATTTTTAAAACTATGAGATTTGGATATGTTGTAAGAGATCCATCGAATCAGGCATATTCTGAAATTAAGGCCTTAACAGTAAAAGTTGAAAGATTAGGATTTGAATCTGTTCATGTTACAGATCATTTCTTTAGTTTAGGAGATGTAGAGAGGAAAAAGGCACCATTTTTAGAATCTAACGTTATTTTGGCTGCTTTAGCGACGGAAACACATAGAATAAAATTAGGTCATATTGTTATGTGTAATTCCTTTCGCAATCCGGCTTATTCAGCGAAAGTAATATTGACATTGGATCATATTTCTAATGGTCGAGTTTTGTTGTGGTTAGGAGCGGGGTGGTTTAGGAACGAATACGAGGCGTATGGTTATCCGTTTCCTTCAGGAAAAAGAAGAGTTGATGAGTTAGAAGAATCACTTATTATTTTTAAGAAAGTTTTTACGGAAGATGAAACTAACTTTGAAGGGAATTTTTGGAAACTGGAGAAACATATAAATTTTCCTAAATCAGTTCAGAAACCTTACCCGCAGATTGTTGTTGGAACAAACAATGGGAAAAGAATGATCGATATTGCTTGTAGAGAAGCAGATGGAGTTAACCTTGCTTATATAACGCCACATGATCAAAAAAGCTTTAGCGAGAGTATTTCTATCATTAATGAAAAATTAAAGAGATATGGTCGTGATCCTACGGAGTTCGAGATCTCTATTTATACTTATATAAGAATAGTAGACAGCCAAGAAGCGCTTGAAAGAATAAGAAAAGAGAAGGGTATTTTTAAATCCAATATGAAGTATCAATTCATCGGCAATGTTAACGCTATTCAAGAAAAGATACACGAAGTTGAAAAATTAGGAGTAGAAAAAATGATCGTAATAGTAGAAAGCCCTGTTATAGAGGATCCTATTAGCCTTTTTAGCAAAGAAATAATGTAAAAAGTCCTTCTTCCTCTAATTTCATCAGCTAATTTACACATCCCTCGTTATCTTAATTTTCTTGAGCTATACCCTAATAAAAATCTTTTTTAACTTTTTATTTATTCATTTCTAATACATTCTATTTCGTGAAGCAAAACAAAAGGTTCCAAAAATTACCTATGGACTTATTGAAAAATAACCATAAAAATTATTACTTGATTTTAGATACTTCTATTCTCTACTACTTCTTTGCTAAAGTACTGCCCTTAAAAAATCTATTTGAAGAACTAGAATAGATATCAAAAAAACTAATTTAACAGTTTTTTAAATTTTCTTATGCTTAGAATTAATGGAAAGCTCAATAATCCAATTATTATTAGAGGATTATATCCAGGAATTAAATCTATTGCGTTTGTAATCTCATAATTCTCAATGGGTTCCATTAATGGGTAGACATCAACTATAATTGGAGTGGGTTTATGAGTGTCTATAACATGGGGGTTATCTCCTATTCCGTCATTATTGGCATCCTGGCCTACATAATTTTGAAAGTAATTTCCAATGTAATTCGTATGAGTTATTCCATTGTATTTGTAGCTTAATTTTTGCGCACTACTCCAATACACTGTTGAATTATAAAATGAAAAGTCAGATGCAAATTCAGTATTCCCTACAAAGTTATTGAAATAAACAGTAATATTTTCAGAATACTCTATTAGTATTCCTGTACTTAAATAACAATCGTTACCTGATACAATACTTCCACTGCTACCATTTATAAAAATACCGTTGGTTTGACCATAGGCTTCGTTATTTATTATTTGACCATATTTAACGTTAGAGAGCTCGATGCCTCCATCAAAACAAGAGGGCCCTGAATTGTATACAGTACAGTTTTCAATCCTGAAAAATACACTTGAATTTTCTATTAAGATACAACTTCCTGTTCCTCCCCCATTAATTTCTAAATCTTTAATAACGTATGGATCAGAGGCAGTACCCTCCCCCGTACAAATACCAGCAGCCTTTGCGTCTGTCCAATTGTTATTGATATAAATTTTTCCTGAAATCGTAGATGTATTTAACATTTTATTATCGACAGTTGGAATGTAGATCTCTGAGGAAACCGAAATGTTAACCATGCAACAAAAGGCAGCAATTGCGCCAATTGTTAATAAAACAGTCAGTCTTGATGTGAGTTTAACATTCATTTTACTAAAATTATATTATTTAAATTATATTGAAGATAGGGATGTAAATTTTTATAGTTTCTGGAATTAAAATGGATTTCACAAAAATATATACGATTTTTCTCGCAATCGTAGGGATTACGGTCCTATTTGAGTTAGGTTACGTACTAGTTGGTTTTGGAAGTCTATTTTTTTACCTCTAATCATAATTTGCTCATTCACTATCATTAAACCAGTTAATTTAGAGATTAAATTTTGAAGATAATGCGATTATTTATGGAATTATTGTGTTATAACTAATTATGCTTTTTCTTGAATTATCCTATCTCCAAGCTTATAGAAGTTGTAATCGCCACCTGTAACCCAAAGAATAGGATGTATTTTCCTCCAATCTAATTTGCCCTCAGTTAGGTATTGGGGGTCTGCATACGACTTTACGACCCGACCTATTATTCCCTCGTTAGGATTATAGTCAAGAATTTCGGCTACCTCGCACTCTATATTAACGGGGCACTGAGAAACCATTGGAGCAGTTTTGAGCTCTCCGTAAAAGGTATCAAAGATAGTGCTCTTATCGATATCTCGCCCGGATTTCGATCCACACAACTCTGTTTCTTTAATTAAATTTTCTGACGGAATATTGACGCTAAAAGTCTTGTTCTCGTGAATGCCCTCTCTTGTATAGCGCTTATTATACAAGCTGAAGAAAATGTGCTTTCCAAAATTAAATGGACATATATATCCGATTACGAGGTAATTAGGTTTGTTGTTAACTTGAGCCCCTACTAAAGCAACTGGGAGTGGACTTAATAAATTCCCTTGAACTTCTTGCTTTGTCATATCATCAGTAGTCATATCGATACATCTCAAAATATTAAAAATAATTGATACGTAAAAAGGTCGTAAACTTATATTGTTAAGTAATCCTTGCTTTGCATCAATAAATTTAGTTCTGACTTATGTGTAGAAGAGTATTAAAGCGTACATGATATTAATTATAATTATGAAAGGACGGAATTTATTAAGATATGTTAGTATATTCGGTTTAATTTTTCCTTTTTTAGTTATCAATGTAGTTGCTAATCCAATTGTAATACCAAATCCGTATGAAAATCATGTTTTTAGAATAATTGTTATCGTTGTCATGTTTATAATAGCTGTGTGGGTTGAATATGGAATATTTAATTATAGTAAACTCAATAATAACCCCCGAGAGGATAAAGGGGGACGAATTTTTCTGAAAATCAATCTAATAACAATTCCTCCAGCTCAAGTTTTAGGTTATGTAGGTTTTGTCTATTTACTCGGTTTTTTTTGGTTATACATTTTAGGAATAGAAGTATTAATAATTATAATCGAATGGTTTCTAATAAGAGCAGAATTTAAAAAGAAATACGACAGGATTTTACCATCTAAAGATACCTTGATTATTGTGACTATCGCTAATGCTGCGTCATTTTTAATTGGATTAATACCTTTCCAATTTTAATCAACAAAATCAGGAATTAAAAAAAAATTAAATTTAATTAGAATTTTAACTAAACACA
>JAGXNZ010000003.1 GCA_019894655.1 Promethearchaeota archaeon
AAAAACAATAAAATCTAAATTTTATATTAACCATTCTTTTTTATATTATTATTAAATAATAAAAACAATATTAATCGTGAAATCAATGGCTAAAAAAAAGAAAATGCCAGATGAAACTGAAGCAGAAGATGTTCCTGTTGGGAAAGTTGATGAAGAAGGAGATGAAATTTTAGATTTATACGATGAAAATGATAATCTCGAAGAGGATCTCGATTACGACTTAAACGAAATTGAAGACGAAATGTTAGCAGACGAAACAGAAGACGAAGAATTCGGAATGGAAGTCGATGAAGTAGTAACAATGCTAAGAAAAGTTAAATGCGACCCTTGTCCGGGTTTAAAAAGTGTACCTGGATGTAAAATAGCACACGATTACGGTTGTCCAAAACCTAACAAGCCATAATTAACCTAAATTAAATCCTCTTATTTTTTATTTAAATTTTAATATGTTTACTTCTAAAAATGCTTACTAAAAATCAAAAACGTGTTATCCTTATCTTTTTTGATCTTATATTTAGTGCTTATATATGGAATGTAAATGCCTCGTGGGGGAACACTTTTTCTACATGCCTCGTTTTATCAACAACGACTTTTTTAATCATTTACACACCATTTGAGATATATTGGAGTTTTAGAGATATATATTTTGATCGTTGGATTCCAATCAAATATAATAACTTAAAAACATCTAAAATAAAAATCAAGGTTGAACAGGGTAAAAAAGGCAAAAGTAAGTGTCTTGGAGGGCTTATAATATCACCTAGTGAAAATGATAAAGGTAGTTCTAATAACACTATTGTAATTGTTTGTCATGGATTTTCAGATAAAAAAGAAACGCTCGAATATTACTATTTACCTTTAGCATATCAGGGATATACTATTCTCGTATATGATGCCCGCGGTACTGGAGAATCCAAAAAAGTTGGAAAAAGGAGTCAGTTTATAAAAAGAATAGATGATTTCAAAAAAATAGTTAGTTGGATTGAAAATAATAACGAGCTTAAATCGTATAAAATTTATGCTGCTGGATTCAGTATCGGAGCTATTACTGTTCTATGTGGTGGGTTTTCAAATAGAAATATAAAGAAAATTGTAGCGATATCGTCTATGTCTTATTATAAACAAAATTTACCAAAATATAATCTAATTGTTATGCTCAGCTATTTAATGAAGAGAGTTAAATTATTTCCAAATGAAAAAGAAAATGAAGAACTTTCACCATATATTGTTATTGAACGATTTAAAAGCTTAATTTCAGATGAAGAATGGGATTTTTACGCTAAAAGAGTCTTCTTTATTCACGCTCGAAATGACAAAATAATCAAATTTAAAAATTTCGAAGAAAATGTTACCCTGCTTGGTCTCACAGAAAAAAATACATTAATCCTTAAAAAAGGCGGCCATACTCAAAAGAAAAATGAATTACTTTTAGTTGCTGCCTCATTAGGTTTCTTTAAATCTTAAGCTACAAATTTTACTGCCTTGTAATATGTTTACTTTAAATAAGCTAATTTTTACATATTTTAAATTGAATATGATGATTTTTAATGATAAAATGCCACCTTTGTTCAGACGAGCTAAAAATGCAGAATTTAAATAAACATTTTAAAATTACTTTAGGTGATTTTAAAAATGGAATATTTAAAGGTGAAAAGATTCTTTACTTTCATACGGAATGTCTCCGTATTTCAGAGCATCCTAAAAGCCCACTTTTAACTCCAGTATAAGATTGGCTGTTAGAACTTATATATAATTGAATTGGATCTAGTTTATAAAATTGCTCCAATTTGAAAATTGCATGATAGTATTGTAATTCTCAATCATGCTTTTAAAAATTAAAGCTCCAATGCAAAATAAGTTGGTAAAATCTGTTGATGTTAAATTTAAAAGTAAACAGGTCTCCTGTGATAAACCAATTCCACGATTAACTTCTATTCTACCATCGTATCCTGATAAATTTACAACGAATTCTTCCTTATTTAAACCATTAAGATATCGACCTCTTGCTATTCGAGCTAATCCTCCGATAGGAATAATTTGATTTATGTTTAGAGCAAAATATAGACGAACATCAAATGTGTGCTTATTACCTTCCCAACTAATAAGAGAAAAATCGGCTTTTTCTTGAATTGTGTAAGGGAAAGGATTTCGCTTTCTTGAGAATTTTGCATAGAATTGATTTTTGCTTTCAACTAAGTTCTTCTTAATCTCCATCGCATCATGATTTTTAAGAATTTGTGTTACTCCTGCTCCTCCAGATCCTCCGCTTGGTTTAATTATAAATGGTTTCTTAAAGGTTTTTATCATCCTGGTTACTTTATCGATTAAATCCTTCTCGTCATAGGCTTTGGCAAAGACTAAACTTTTTAAATTATATCTTTCAAGTCGATTCTTTATTAAATGGCTAGCTAAATACGTGAGGGATTTATCATCTGTTATTTTAAAGATAGGATTTACGATTGTGGAATTAATTTGACGATAATCTTCACGAATCATATTGATAAACTTTTCATTGTTAAATCTCCTAGCTATCCCATCTCCTATCAAAACTCTAACTATTTCACCTAAATACTTCATTTCTGTATCGGTAAAAGACAAAGTTTTACTTAAATGTTCATAATCTGCTATCAGAAGCACAATTTTTGCTTTAAAATTCTTGTCATATGTATCAGAGTTAAAAATTTTTAGTGACAATCCTAAGGATCTAATTTTCTTCCTAAAATATTCAACCATTATGACCTTTTCGTGAATTAAAGCATCATTAACGGGGACTCCAATTAATACCAAAATTTTTTCATCTTTATCAATCGATTTTTCTATCGCTTGAGATATCGATTCAAAATATCCGTCATACATTAAACCCTGTTGTTTTTTTGTAAGTATTGATAGACCTCGATTGGAACCGCCATTGGTTTCAAGAAGAAAGAACTTTTTGCCATAAAGACTATTGGCCACCATAAAATCTACGCTACCGGCAAAAAATGAATCATTAGTGGGAATATAACTATCATTATGCTTAGTTAATTTTCTCAACACATTCTTTCTTATTCTATCTACAAAATCTTCTTCTTGCGATGCTCTAAGCTTAGCAAAAGAAATTAAGTCAAGACCTAATGACCTTCCCAATGGAACCAATTCTAAATCAGAGTCGGTTATGTCTTTTGACATTAATTTAAGGAATTTGGTTAATAAATTTTCAACCAATTATATCACTCACTCGTGATTTAATACCCGTTAGCCCATATTCCAATTTAACTTACAAATTTTTAAAGCTTTTAATTATAAATAAAGATAACCTTGGTGATTACCTTTTATACTTAATCTTAGAC
>JAGXNZ010000323.1 GCA_019894655.1 Promethearchaeota archaeon
AGAAAAGAAGATTTAGTTAAACCATCTGAATCTATTTTTTTACGAGGTTCTAAAATCAGCGATATCAAACCATCTACGCAAAGAAACAGTCAAACATTAAAAACGGGGACAACTACGGTAGGTTTAGTATGCAAAGACGCTGTAATCTTAGGTACGGATAAAAGGGCTACAATGAGTTACTTTGTAGCGAGCAAAACAGCTGAAAAACTCCATAAAATCCAAGAACACTTATATATGACTATTGCTGGAGGAGTAGCTGACGCAATGTATTTAGTCGATGTTCTCCGAGCCGAAACTACATTATATCAACTAAAGGAAGAAGAACCTATTAAAGTAAAAAGCGCTGGAAAAATGTTGTCTAATATCCTCTATCAAAATAAAATGTATCCCTTTCAAGTAGGTCTCATTTTAGGAGGAGTTTCTGAAGATGAAGGTCCAGTACTTCTAAATCTTGGAGCTTATGGTTCAATTTTACCTGAAAAATTCTGTGCTGTAGGTAGCGGTCAAAACTTCTCTTACGGTGTGCTCGAAGCTAAGTATAAAGATGACTTATCAATTAGCGCCGCGAAAGAAATAATTATAAAAGCTATCACTTCAAGTATTATAAGAGATATGGCTTCAGGAAATGGAATTGACATCGCAATCATCAAAAAAGACGGCCCTGCAGAGCGAGATTTTATTTCCATATAATCAAATTTTTATATATCTAATTCTCATTCTCCACTATTCTTTAAATTGATTATAGTGCGTGAATATGCGCTTATCATAATATAGACATAGATACAGACAGCTTCAGAGTTAGAGCTTAAAAGATGTAATTCTTGGATTTTGATGTCGAATGTATCATTCAAACTCCTTTAAATATTATCCTCAGAAAATTTAAATAGAGAAGAAGTGTGCAAAAATAAATCTGCTTTATTTTTTTGATCCTTTATAATTCCTCCTCTAAATATTTAAACTTTGCGTTAGCAGTTCTACGATTTAGAAACCTTTAATAATAATACCATATCTTTAAAAATAAAAATTATATTATTTTAGATAGTAGAATTTACACTTAGAACAAATTAGAATTTACTTTTCTACAAAGAATTAATAACTACTAAATAGCCTTGGAGTCGCGTTAAAATGCCTTACAGTATCATAGTGGATTTATCTCATCGAGAAAAAATAGAGGAATTTCCCGATTTTTCTTTGGGTGATGATGAGTATGAGGTCGAATACATAGACAAGAATGAAGGCCCTATTGATTACGATTTGCTTGAAGATTATGACGTCTTATTTATAGGAAATATTCAACAAACTAAGGATGGCAAAGATGATAAATTCACCAAAGACGAATTATTAGCAATTAAGCGATATGTCGGAGAAGGCGGGGGACTTTTTTTATCTACTGGAGAAGGAGGAGATCAAGATGTCCCAATGAAGATGGGGTCTATTAGAGTATTATATAAAATAACTGGAGTGAGAAGATTTTGGAATGGTATTATACAGGAGGCTACATCACATTTTTTAGTAAATAAACAAAATGTGTTAATAAATGACCTGTTTGTTCATCCGATTACTGCTGGTATAACTGAAGTCGTCCTCCCTAACTGTACATTTTTTACGATAACTGAAGAAGATGTTGAAGATATAATAGTGACTTCAGAAAAAGCAGAATTTAAATATATCGTTGACGATGACATGGGAAGTATTGGTACTGTCCCTATCTGTGTCGTTAGCGAGTTTCACAGTGGGAGATGTGTAACTATTGGTTCATCGGATTGGCTTATTGAAGATGATTTTGGATTAGACGCAGGAGATAATATACCATTTCTATCTAACATTATTAAATGGCTCAGTTTTGAGATCTAGCGTAATTCTCCTTATTTTTATGGAACTAAACATAATCAAAACAAAAAAGAGCGAAAACCAAAATGGTTTTTAGGTTTCTTAGACCTGATTCAGAGACGGTCTGGAAAAACGAAATAATTCGAAAACGATTTGCTAGATATAAAAGTATCATTGATGATAAAGAAATTGCACGGTATATAATCGCAAAAAGTATAGAATGTGACTTTGATACTAATAATTCAATTAAAAGCTTAGAGAATCTGTTGGCAGAAAAATCTAAGGAGTTTAATCTCTTATTGAATGAAACAACTGAAATAATCAAAAACCGCCAAATATACAAAAAGAACTATATTACTTTAGCTGAAAACCTAGCAAATAAATATCTCGAAAATTGCTGTTTTTGTGAACGAAGATGTCACGTTAATCGAGCTGATGGTGAAACTGGTTTTTGCTATATTTCTAAGGATTCTTTTGTATCGTCTGCTTTTCTTCATACGGGGGAAGAAGCTCCGCTAATACCTAGTGGTACAATTTTTTTCCAAGGATGTAATTTTGGTTGTGTATTTTGCCAAAATTACGATATATCTCAGTCATGGAAAAACAAGAAAAAAATTGAAGATATAGCTCGAAAAACAGATTCAATTCAACTTGCTAATCTTGCTGATAGATTAGTTGAGAAAGGCGCAATAAATATTAACTATGTAGGAGGAGATCCTATTCCAAACATCCACACTATTGTTGGTAGCTTACAATATCAAACATCAAACATAACTCAACTTTGGAATTCGAACTTTTTCATGACTGACAAATCCTTATCAGTAATCATTGATCTAATCGATTTCTGGTTGCCAGACTGGAAGTATGGAAATAATGTATGTGGAATGAAATACTCTGGTATTGAGAACTATTTCGATGTCATTGCCAGAAATCATAAAAGAATCCATGATGAAGGAAGTGGAGAAATTATAATCCGACACTTGGTTTTGCCTAATCATGTAGAATGTTGCTCTAAACCAATATTAGATTTTATTGCGAAAAAAGTACCAAAGTGTGTTGTCAATATCATGCAACAGTTCAGGCCTGAATATTTGTCACACAATTATAAAGAAATAAATAGAAGACCATCAATGGGAGAAATCCATGCAGTGAAAAATTATGCTGACGATTTAGGAATATTGTACGAGCCAGTCTCTTAGTTTTAGAAAAAATAATAAGTAATGAAAAATTCTTAAATCCTACTAACATCAATTTAACTAATTATACTTCATGGTATTTTTAATGAATTTAGAAGATGTAAAAGGCGTAGGTAAAAAACAAGATGTGCTAATTGAAGCTGGTATTGATTCTGTTGAGAAGTTAGCAAACGCGAGCGTGGAAGATTTAACACAATTGAAAGGCATTGGAAAAACTACCGCTGAAAAATTCGTAAGTAGCGCTAAAGAATTATTAAGTGAACCAAAAGAGACTATTGTAGAAAGTGGTGAATCGGTTCTTGATCAACCCTCAGAGGAAGTAGAGAAAGCGAAAAAAGAGGAAGAAGAAGCTAAAAAACTAGAAGAGAAGAAGACAAAGTTAGCAGGCAAAAAGGTAGAAGAAGGCGATTTCGTTTTACTCAAGATGACAGCAAGAACGCAAAAAGGAAAGGTTTTTAGAGTATCTTCTGAAGAAGATGCCAAAAAAGCAGGAATGTACGAAGAAGAAAAAGCTCAACAAGGGTATTATACTCCAGAATTTGTAATAATTGGAAAGCCGGGATTTTTAAATGAAGGTTTAACTGAAACTCTAAAAGATATGAATTATTTTCAAAAAAAGTCCGTAAAAATTCCCCCTACTAAAGCCTTTGGTAAAAGAGACCCGCAAAAAATTGAAAGAATTGGCATAGCTAAATTTAGAAAATTAAACGACGGAAAAAATCCTGAATACGGTCAAGACTTCACTAATAAAAAGGGACAGAGAGGAGTTGTTTCGAATATTCTTCAAGGTAAAGTAATTATTGATTACAATCATCCTCTAGCAGGACAATCAATAGATTATAACCTTGAAATAGTAGATAAGATCGAATCATTTAATGAAAAAATCGAATATTTTATGATTTCAAAGGGAATTCCCAACGATAACGCATCTGAATTCATAGTAAATCACTTGGAGGACAAAACTCTAGAAATTACCATTCCTAAAATGTTCCTCTTTCAGAACCTTACTTATATTAAATTCGGTTTAGCTATGGATTTGCAGACTCATATGGGTGATGAAATTGAAGATGTCAAGTTCATTGAGATATATGAGAAAATGCCAGCACAAACGCCCGCAGAGTCCGTTATGCAGAAAGTAGACGAGTACAATAAAGAGCATGACCACGACCACGAGACAGAAGAAAGTGAATAATGGAGCCTTTTCATCTTATAAATTAAATTTAATCTATTTCCTTATCTCTTGATATTTTTTTACAATCAAATCACAAATTTTCGAAGCTGGGTCCGTATCATGTTTCCAATTAGAGAATTGCGGAAAAGTACCAGCATCTACTACATATAATTTATTTGTATTAGTTTCTCTAACTAGATCAAGATGTCCAAATAACAGATTATATTTTTCCTTCCATTTTATAAGATATTTTTCTATTTCTTTATCGGATTCGATTAATTCAGTAGCTTGATGTTCATTTGAGAAAGGTCTTTTTTCACATATACAGATTTCATTTTCTATAAAATAAGCTAAGTAGTGTGTCCCTTTGATAAAATTTTCGAGATAGAGATAATTTTCAGTTGGAGTATTAAAATCTTGAAAAGAGTTATATACTTTGACACCTTTACTTCCAGAACCAAAAATAGGTTTTGAAATAAGAGGAAAGCTTGACTCTTTAAGTTGACTTTTAAGAGTTTTAAGGGTGCCCATAAAAAGCTTTGGACATAAAAAACCTAAGTTTTTCATAGAAAAATGCGATTCTACTCGATCTTTATGGATATAACTAATATTTGTATTTGGAATGACTGGAACCATATTTGCATCTAAAAAATAACCCGCATAAAGAAAAAGTAAATTCTTAGATTTCAATATATAAAAATCCTTATTAAGTAGCATTTCATTGACAAATAAATCATTTAGCGTAAAAATTTTTACTCCATGTCCACTATCTTCAAGGCATTTTTGAATTTCCCTAATTAATTTGCCTTTCTTTTTAGATAAAATTCCAATATTCATAGTTATTCTTCTTCTTAAATTTTAGCTTGTTTGATTAAATAATCTCCTATAATTTTAGGGCCATTCTTAAAGTAATTAAAATTTGGTGATGAATTTATATCCGTCAAGAAAAATTTTCCTCCCTTTGATTTTAAGAAATCTATAGAACTTACTTTTAATCCAATTGCTTCAGTAGCAGTATAAACTATTTCTGTTAATTCGGGAATTTTTTCTATTTTTATTCTAGATTTCATTTTATCAGGATTGATTAAAACTGGTAATTGTTTGAAATAAAAAATTTCGTCGCCAATTAGATATACTTTATATTCCCATTTACTCTTTATAAAATCTTGAAAATACAAATGTGTGTATTTTGGGTAATTTCCGCGCGATTCAGCAATAGCGCGAACATCAATTACCCTTAAATATCCGTCTTTTTTCTGAACTTGAGGATTAAAATCATAATTTTTTTGGTCTATAATATTTTTAACTATGTATTCATTAAATGGGGGTGATTGTCCTGCTGGATTTATCGAAAAATTGGGAACTTGAATCCCGGCTTTTCTTAAGACAACACTATTTAAAAATCTATTGAAAGCAAGAAAAATACTTCTTGATGAATTAATCACTGGAATACTGGTTTCATGCTCTATTAATTTCACTAAATCTAACACTAGATCTCCTTTTGCTTTCACAAAAAAGATGTCTTCATCGAAATTGTAATTCGAGAAATCTATCATATAGTCTTCTTCGAGGTATATTGAAATCTCTGCTATATTGTTAGTATATTTTAAGAATTGAATAGATTTTTTTTCTAAATGGTAATTATCTGTTATTAATCCTATTTTTATCAAATAACCTACACTTACTCAACGCAATCATTGAAAATATAATCACTTGCTTATTAATAGTATAAAACTATGTAATTTTAAAGTATATAATAAAAAAAATGATAAGTTAAATTATCCTTGTTCTTTTTCTCTTTTTAGATTTCTAATGACTTTTTTCCTTTAGTTTCATTTAAGTCTCTATTTTTAGAATTAGGAATTAATTAAGAGCAGTAATTTATTTATCAATACATTTAAATATTTTAATTTGTTTTTATGAAATCAAATTGAAGCGGTTTTTTAAATGGCGAATAATCTAAAGAGAAAACATATTGGAGCCATTTGTAATAGGGATCTTGAAGTATTAGAGGATGTCAAGAAGTTCTTAATAAAAAATTATAATATAACAATAGTTAATTTAATGAAAAACGGATTAGAATCGTTTAATGAGAAATATTTAGAAAAGCGCTTAAAAAAATATCCGATTTCGTTTTTGATTGTAAAACTAACAAGTCGAGAATTAAATGAAAAAATCTATAATATCGTTAAAAAAACTTGTCCTGAAATTCCTATTCTTAACACACTAGAATCCGTTCGAATATGTGAGAATAGGCACAACACTTTTCATTTTCTAAAAAAAAAAACTAAAAAAATTCTTACACCACCCTCTTTTTCTACTAAATTAGAAGCAATTCATGCTTCTCAAAAAGGTACACCAATTATTGTAAAATTAAATTCTCATAACATTCCAGAATTACCTAAAAATGATAGGATAGTTGGTATCGCTAAAAAATATAGAGAATTAGTTGAAATGATAAAAAACTATAATGAAGGAGATTTATTTTTTCAAGAATATTTAGGTGAACACGATATTCTCTATAAAATTTATGTGATAGGTAATTGGGTTGTTTCAATAACTTCTCATAATCGTTTACAGCAAATAAATCAATTATCTCCTCTGGAACTCGTCCATATTAGGATTCCAGTTGAAGAACTATTCAAGAAGAGGATTATTCGATTAGGACGAAAGTTTGGTATGTCAGTTTTCGGAGTAGACTACATAATGACCGAGAAGGGACCTTACATCGTTGATATTAACGATTTTCCTAGCTTTAATAATGTACCAGAAGGAGTAAGTTTTATTTCAGATCATATTTACAATTTAATAAATATTAGAGAAATGTATCGAAATGCATTTATTAAAGCTAAGAGCTAAAATTCAAAATGTATTAGGTTTTGAGTATCTTTTTATCGTTCTCTTTTATTTTCTAAAAATTCTATAAGTCGTTTTTTTGCAACATAATCATCTAATTGTTCTGGAGGGTGCTTATTAAAGAACGAGCTGGCTGATTGTAAAACCCCACCAATTTTGCGATCTTTAGCTATTTTTAAAACTCTAATACAATCAGCTATAATTCCCGCGGAATTATTACCATCTTCTACAAACATGGTAACATCAACTCGCACAGGAGCGCCACCAAAAATTCTCCCTTCTAATCTCATATAAGCTTCCTTTTGATTCTTTAAGAATGGAATATAATCTACAGCGGATATTCGGCATTCCACATCGTCCTTATTCTGTAGGTTTGCTACTACAGCTTCAGTTTTAGCTTGGCGTTTTCCTTTCTCATATACTAATTCACCATTAGATTGAGGGGTTAATAAATTACAAAAATCTGACGATCCTCCCCAATCTAGCTGTATAGTTCTGTCAAGGATTGCCCCCCGCATTGGAAAGAGATTTGCTAGCGATCGATGTATTATAGTAGCTCCTATTTGAGACTTGATATCATCACCTATCAATGGAATTTGCAATTTTAGAGCTTTTTCGACAATTTCTGGATCTTTGACTACATATGAAGGCATACCATTAACCACACAAGCTCCAGCATCAAGGCTTGCCATAGCGTAGTATTTAACCGCCTCATGACAGCCTGTTGGGAGCAAGATTACAGCTACATCAACATCCCTATTCTTAAATTCTTCTACTATATCTACGGGTTTTTGATTATCATCAACAGGTATAATGTTTTTGATATTACTTTTTAAACCATCTATTACAGGACCTTTTAGGACAGGGGCATCTAAGAATCCAGGTTCATATATTTTCATATTACAATTTGGTTCCATAAAAATAGCTTCACTTAGATCTCTGCCAATTTTATTAGCGTTGACATCAATACCGAGGACAAAATTTATATCTTCTACTCCATATTGAGTAATTTCTGGTAATAAACCAATGATCTTATCTGGATTTTTCTTATAATTCTCGACTCCCGCAACTAATGCGCTTGCAACATCACCTACTCCGATAATTGCGACTTTTATATCCCTTGTGGTCATTTTATTCAACTTTTTACTAAATTTTTAGTGTTCGCCGTTATTGTATCTATATTAAAAAGATATTATTTAAATCATCTTAAAAT
>JAGXNZ010000324.1 GCA_019894655.1 Promethearchaeota archaeon
TCCCATCCATTATTATATTCTGGCTCACTTATTGTAATTTCTCCATTAATTGAAAGAGAAACTTTTATCTTCATTGTTTCTTCTGGATATAAGTAAATAGCAGGTTTATAGGCTACAGCATCGCCACCATCACCACCATCATAAGGAAAAATAATGATTCCTATCGATGCAACAATAATAATTACTATTATCAAAAATATACCTAATATGATTTTAAGTTTTGAATGCCTACTTTCACTCATTTTGTTTATTTTCTTAATTTATTAGTATTGGACTAGCTTATAATAATCCACTTTCCTATTTAAAACAGATGGTCATTACCTGTATTATGATTCAAAAAACTCCGGAACACACTCCCCTAAAATTTAAGCTGCTTATTTCTTCTTTTAAGGATTAACATATTCAACATTTTTTGTTTATATATGTTCATCTAAAAATAGATCCATGGTATATTCAGATTCTAGTAAAAAATGGAAGCAATGTCTAAATACATGGAATCAGGAATTTGAAGGTACAGAGGATGCAAAATTAAATGTAACTCGAAACTTCAATAAATACAAACATTTACTTTCTGATTATGAGCGATTGAAAACACTCATTGAGAAGGCAAAATTACAAATTATTACCGAAATCGAGAGTCAAGAACTTAGAGTTAGGATAGGAGATTTCAATGATTTTAGTATGCTAGAAATCTATGAAATTATGGACCTGTTTAAAAAATTAAGTTCTGTGCATAATCCTGAGACTAACCCTAACAAAAAGATAAAAAAACCAAAATTAAAACTTAGTCTCTACCAACGTGTAACTATCCCTAAACCCTTCATGGTGTTTCACCGTAATAAAGCTAAGTTATCTAAAAATCCTTTAATAAATCGATTTAGTATAAAGAAGGCTATCAAATCGAGAAAAGTCCAAGCATTAAGCTTAATTACGATTATAATGCTAGGTTTTTTGATAAACATCTATTTTATAGCGAACCAGTCACACATTGAAGCAAATTTCAAGAGTAATATATATAAAGCAGATGTGGACGAACCTATCATTTTCAGTTGGAGTGTTTTTGGTAGTTTTTCTAACGGGGCTATAATCTTCGGTGATGGTTATAGTATAGAGTTGAATGAGACATCAAATGCTATCAAACATTCATATTCAGTTCAGGGAAAATATAATCCTATCATTCATGTTTGGAACCGTTTTGGATATTCTTATTCCAAGGTGATAGCAGTTGAAATTAAGAACGAAACTCCCCAGTTCGAAGTCTCAATGGTTAACTCCGCTTATGAGGATGAATTAGTTAAAGTAAGTATTGTGAACATAATTGAATCTCAAGTTGATTTAAAGGATGAGATTCTTAAATACGTATATGACTTCGCAGATAATAATAAGACGACATCTCATAGACATTCAATCGTTCACAGATGGGAAAAAGCGGGATTATATCCTATGACGATAACAATTTTCGATGATCAGGGCGCTCTAACTCAAAAAACTGAATATATAGAAATTATTAACAAAATCCCTGAAGCTTCCTTTGATTATAGTATAAAAGAAAAAGGTATAGAATTTAACGCTGAGCTGAGTATCGACACCATTGGCGATTATAATTCGCTCATGTATATTTGGGATTTTGGAGATAATCACACGGCTTTTGGGAAATATGTTAATCACGCTTACAATACTTCTGGGCAATATATCATTGAGTTATGTGTAAAAGACGATAATGGAGCAGTGGATCTCATTTCGAGACTAATTACTATCGATGATGGGCAGCTTAATCTTATTGAAAAGAAAGAAACTGAAAAATTGGTTGATCTAGACATTCTGGGTCCATTTACGCTCCCTCAAAATATCGAAGGTCAGATGGTTAATCTAGATGTTGAAATATACGACTCGCTAGGAAATGAACCTACATTATCCTATACTTGGTACGATGAAAACAGGATCCAAATCTCAACCGATAAACGCCCTTCAATCGTGCTAGACGATGGAGATTACCATTTTACTTTAAATGTATCTAACCAAAACGGTAAATCTATTTCGGAAAATATTTCTATGAAAGTGAATAATATCGCACCAGAAGTATTCGTTTCAAATTATGTGTATAACGGACCAAATACGGGGGAAATATTGGAACTCAATGCCTACGGGTACGACAGCATTTTAGATATTAATAGTATGAAATTTTATTGGGAAATCACTAATGGAAAGATCACTTATACCTATGGCGATACGGTTGGAAAAGCGGCCAGCACGATGATTTTTACTTGTACGGAAACTTCGATCTATAGAGGACAAGTAAAAGTTGTAGATCCGTCTGGAATGGAGAGCGTCGCGACTTTCTTCGTTAATGTCATTGTCGATAACAACAAAAACAGCGTTCCAGATAACATCGAACAATTATTAGAGTACACCAGTGAATCTATCGAATCTTTTTCTGATGCAGATAACGATTATATCTCTGATCAGTGCGAGCAATTTATACTCAATACGAATTTTGTAAATCCCGATACTGATGGCGATGGACTCTTCGATGGACTGGACTCTTCTGGAATCGGCGAACTTTCCATTGGAACAAATCCACTGAACGAGGATACCGACTATGACCTACTGAAAGATTCAACAGAATTTTATGGATGGAATGTGTCGATTAATTTCTTTGATGGTTCTAAAACTTTACATACCTCGAGTGAGCCGTTAAGGTACGATACTGATTATGATGGCGTTTCGGACTACATTGAATACGAAATAGGGAGCAATCCTCGCCTAAGAGATTCTGACGGAGATGGATTAGAAGATTTACTCGATCCATTTCCAACCAATTTTGATAACGATGCCGACTTTCTTTCAGACAAAATTGAACTAGATATAGGTACTGAACTCAATAATACTGATTCCGATGGAGACGGTATCAAAGATGGAGAAGAATTCTACGGTTGGGGACTATTAGGATTTAAAACTAATCCGCTTAATCCTGATTGCGATAGAGATTTTGCTTCAGATGGTGCTGAAATGAAGTTTTATACCAAACAATTAGAAAATAGCGAAAAAAATGAAATTAGAGTAAATGTTTCAAACCCAGTCTCTCTTCACTTTCCATACATGTTCCAGAACGCAGCAACCGCCCAAATTTCTGTAGCACTCTCCTTTGGAGAACATGGAACAAACCAAATAGGAGAATACGGGATTGAAGATAATAACGTGAAAAATTTAACCGTGAGAATAAAACACGAAGGATACGACGCCCTCCTATTCGAAACCA
>JAGXNZ010000325.1 GCA_019894655.1 Promethearchaeota archaeon
ATTTAAATCCCCCTTTAACTAAATTAATGAAAAAATCTTAATCATTCTACATGATTGTTATTATTTTTAAATACATCTATAAAAACTAAACTAGAAAGAATGAAAATGAGTATAAAAAATATTTTTAGCACTATTAAATTACAAAACTCATCAATTTTCCTTAAAAATAAATTTATTAACAATTAACCTATTAATTTAACAAAATTGATGTATTGGTTCTGAGAAATATTTTTTTCGATGGAATTAAAATACACAGACATTAAGAACTCTTCAAAAATCTATTCTCGAAAAGGCTATTACCATTGGAAAGGGTTGAAAGCAAAAAATTGCATGTTTGTGAAAAATGTGGTAATATTATGGCCAACAGGGTGCTTAAAAGAGATTTAGATAATAAATCAGTTCATTTAGAAAGAATTCTACAATGTATTGTATGTAGACATTGGATTCCCGTAAGATAATTCTCTTTTTATTTTAAAAATTCAGATAATAAATAATTTCTTCTTATTTTTTCTTGAAAAGTTTCCTCTTTATCATTATCGATATCAATCCAAAGAGGAAGAATCCAATTTTGCTTTGACAATCGCATGAAGCGATAACATAGAAGAGAAAAGAAGGGAAAGACATATTTGAGCAAAAAGTATTTAACAGGGAGAGAATTAAACTCAGTGAGCTTAATAGAGGGCGAAATCCAATGTTAGCTCAAATTATCTTGTTAAATTTCCCTTCTTAATAATAAATAGAATCAGGTATTTTAAAATAATTGCATTATATATTAAAAGTGTACGCCACTTTTTATCAGTAAAGAATTTCATAAAAAATCCGAAATTTTAATTTTAGAACCGTCTTCGGCAGCAACTATTATTTTAATATTAGTCTCTTCTCTTAATTTTGCGATTTGGCTTGGTATATAATTTTTTGGAGAAAAAGGGCTGTCCATATAGCTTCCAAAATGAGTTATGAGCAGACCTTTTAGCGGAGGAGTAATTTTATTTAAATAAGGGATAACCTCATCGGTGCAAACATGCCGTCGACATTGGATAGAGTCAGGTCTCAATAAATTTAACACCAATATATCCACATCAGAAAATTGCTCCGAAAATCCGTCAAAAACTTTTGTATCGCTAGAAAATGCGATCGAATAATCCTTTAGTTTGAATATAACTCCAAAACCCTTAACTTTAGAGTGGACCGTTTTCGTACCAAATATTTCAACTCCTTTAAAATCAGCTTTATCGCCCCGTTTAAAGAGAGTTATCATTTCTAGCATATCTTGGTGGTATTTTGGTACAAAAGATAAAACTTCTTCGGTTGTAATTAATGTTCCTTTTTTAAAATAATTATAATTTCTATCGTGAAGTTGTTCTCTCGATGCTTCAATAACCGCGCATAGGTCGTTAAAATGATCAATATGCATGTGAGTAACAATAAAAAGCTCTGTTTTCGTAGGGTCTTCTTTGTATTGATTGATTCGAACTATAGCACCTGGTCCAGGATCTATGTGAACTTGAGTTCCGTTAAATTTATAAAGAATGCCCCCTGTAGCCCTGTATTGTGTTCTAATATGATGTCGTCCACCACCAGAACCGAGTATAACTAATTCGTCATTCATAGTTCAGTTCAAAAGTAAAACGTGAGTAAATTATCTTTAATTCTAATATTTTTTATTTTTCATCAATTCTTGGACCATTACATCAAAAACTTTTTCGATATTAATTCCCGTTTTCGAAGAAGTCTTTAAATAGTCAAGCATATTAAACGTGTTCTTTATACTATTTGCTGATTCATCATCAACAGCGATAAATTCCTCCAGATCAAGTTTTGTTCCTACAAGTATAATCGGAAGATCAAAATCGTGCATTCTAACTATATTTACCCAATTCAAAAGATGATCTATTTTGGGCAAACGTGTGAGATCAAAAAGTAAAAGTGCTCCTTTTGCTCCCATAATAAAGCTTTCTAATAAGTGCCGAAAGCGTTCTTGACCTCCTAAATCCCAAATTTGAAGCGTACAAGTCCCAATATTTTCATAAATAACTTGTTTAATGAAGAAATCGACTCCAACAGTAGCTATACTAGACTCGTCGAAGGTACCATCTACAAATTTTCTGAGTAGCGTGGTTTTACCTACTGCGCCATTACCACCTACGAGTATCTTGAAAACGAAGTTCCTCATTTTGTATCGTGTAATTTAAAAATTAATCCACAACCTAATTATTAGTAATAATACAAATCAGCACTTTTATTTTATTATATTATATCAATATTTAGTTAAGTTTTCAAATCATTAGTTAAAATTTCATCGATTTCATTCAAAATCGGTGCTAATTCCTTACTAAGAATTGATTGGATTTTATTTTTTGATATAGTAAGGTTGTCTATTCTTTTTAATTCGAGCGTAGAGGATTCAGATATTTTATGTGCCTTCTTAGCAAATTCAGCAAGTTTTCTATGATTTTTGTTGTTCTCATCATAAATTTTTATCGGGATTTCAAACGGGATTTTGAATATATGCCTTGAACTCTTCTTTATCTGAACTTGTTTTGTCATTAAAGGTGAATTTAGAATTGCAGATAAGTAATACGCTTCGTTTATATCATTGGTTGAATAAAAGCTTAAATCTCCTGTAATAAGGAAATCTCCTTGAACGACTGCGGAGTTAATAACTGATCCAGAATTATTATAAACTACTTTTATTTTAGACATTTGACGAGTATTTATTAATTTAGACCATCGATTTAGGTTATCCATTAATGATTCGTTCATTGTCGAATCCTTTTTATTATTTAAATAAATCTTATTAATTTTGTCGTAAAATTTTTTAGCATGTGCTTTCAATGAATGATAATCAAAGCTTAAATCTTCCTTTTTTAAGGGTAAGAAGACAAAATAGAAGCCATACACATAAAACTTTACCAATTCAGTACTCTTTATTACTTTAAACATATAGTCCTTCTCAATTATCTCGTCAGAGAATTCAATTTTATCCCAAGGTTCTTTAGCTCTCTTGAAAATTCTCTGATCAGGGTTTATTATTATGAGAGAATCATTTCGAGTACGTTTTTTAAAGAAAATTAAATTTCTTGGATTTAAATCTGCTCCCTTATGGAATAACTTTTTGTATTCACTTGTTTTAATTGGGATAAGTTGTTGCTGTTGTTCGGTAGTGATAAGTTTATTTGTATAATGCTTATTTCCTTTAGTTTCAGTACTATAAGGAACTAATTCTTCAGTTTTTTCTAGGGTCATATCTAAAATATCGTAGTAATTTAATTTTTTACTGTTTGGATTTACTGAAAAGAGAAAAGAAGGTATTTTTAAATTATCTATTACCCGATCTTCTGCGAATTTCTGAGCGTAAATGCATATAAAATCTATATTAAATATATTAGTAATTTGTTTTGTAAATTTCCACAGTTTTATATTATGGAATCCACGAAAATTACGAAATCGGGCTGCGTGAGATCCGTTTATAACGCCTTTAGTAATAACAAAAAAAATTATTGCGTTGTCTTTCAAAAGCGATACTTTAGCGTTATAGAAAAAGAGCGAGGCAATCTCAATATTTAATACGTTTTTAGGGAGTGGCTTTATTTCAAGGTCTTCAGCCAAAATTTTTATTTTTTCTTGATAATTCCGGCTTTCTACATCCCTCAAAGTAAACCAAGGAGGATTACCTATCACTAAATCAAATTTTTCTTTAATTTCTGTTTTATTCTGAAATAGGCTGTCAGTAGTTACAAAATTAGAATTAAGATAATGAAAATCCTCCTTTAGCAAATATAATAGGTTTAATTTTGTTAGATAGATCGATATTGGGTTTATATCATAACCGTATAATTTTCCTATAGCTTCCATTCTTTCTTTTTTAGTGTAACTCGAACTTAAAATTATTTTAATTATTTCAATAATAAAATTTCCTGAGCCACAGCATGGATCAATGACTTTTTCACCTAAAACATAAGATTCCTCCACCATTTTTTTTACGATAAATGGAGGCGTATAAAATTCTCCAGATTTATGTCTGGTAGAAGCATGTATAAAATTTTGAACAATGTCGTCAAAAAAGTATTCAGGTTGGGTATCAATTAAGTTCACTCTCTCTATAGCATAAACGATAAGTTGATCGAATTTTTCTGTTTCTAATTCCTTGAGTCCAGTTATAATAGGAGAAAAAAATCGCACTTCGATATCGCTCTTAAGGGTAAACATGTCTTTAACTTTTCTTGGGATTGATTTAAGAAAGTCAGGAGTAATATTATTTTGATTCGAATTTAGTTCTTGATTAAACACGAATTTAACGATAAAGAGTTGAGAGATTAAGTATACTAGCGAATAAGTAATAAATAACTCAAAATTCGTATATGTTTTTCCAAAGATCTTCACGTAGTAAGCATACCATTCTTTATAGTTTTCAGATTCTTGAATATCTGTGCGTAATAGAAATTCTTTAATTAGATGTAATTCCCCCTTAGAGTTCGATGCATCAAATTTCATGAGGATCTAAGAACCCAGAGCTCTGGGTCAATTTTTGATTAGTTTTTTCTTCTTTCATAGAATAAACAATGAATTAATATTAAAATATTAATTTAACTCACCACCATATTAAATCAACATTTTTTTATAAAACGAATTTAGAGTTAAGTTGACATCCTTAGATATAAAAATATCAAAAACTCTTGAGAATGGCATTGAATTCTCATGTCAAATGTGTGGCGACTGCTGCAGAGGGTTCGACGAAGGAGAGGTGTACTTATATCAGGACGATATTGATCGCTTAACAAACTTCTTAAACATCTCCAGTAAATCAGAACTAAAGAAGTTTGCAAAAAAATATCTTAAAATCATCGACGATACATTTTTTTGGAAGGAATCTGGAGAAGAAAAAGGAATAACCTATGAATTCAAAACTTTGGGTTTTAACTTTACGGGAAACGACGAACATTGCCATTTTTTGAAGGATAATAAGTGTTCTGTGCACGAGAATAGACCTTTTCAATGCAACTGCTTTCCCTTTTGGCAGATGTTAGTTTCTAGTAGAAAAATTTTTATAAATTATACTAAAAAATGTCCCGGATTAAAGGTATTAAAGGGAAAACACTACTCAAAAGAAGAAATCGTAGATTGGGCTATAAGAGAATACGAAATGGAGAAAAAATATTTTTTTGAAATGAAACGAAACGATTTTAACATCTTCAAAGTGTATCCTTTCTTATCAAAAGAAATGCTATGCGAATAAAGTTTAAATCAGATGGGATTAAAATAAGATTAATTCCATGTCTACAAAATTGTGGAAAAATTATTTTAACTTAAAAGATCGTGATTTTATGGAAGAGAAAATCGAAGCTCATTATAAATTTTATCAAAAACAAATAATAGACATACAACCGAAAAAAACAGCTTTGATCGTTGTTGATATGCAAAAGTATGCAGTTCAGAAAGATTTTATTCCGTATAAAATGATGGATACTGTTACTCCGGGAATTTTAGATTATTTTGTTTCGGAAGTAGAGCAAAAAGTCACTCCAAATTTACGAAAATTAATTAATTTTTGTCACGAAGTTGGAATCCTTGTGATTTACACTAAATTTTCAAGTTTTATGCCTGACGGAAGTGATCTTTCAAAAAAAAATAAAAATCTAAATAAAACCACTAAAAGTCTCTTAGGAGATGTCGCATTTCCTCATATATCTCACCCCAGCTCTGATATAATTGATGAATTAAAGCCCGAAGATCGAGATTTCGTTCTCCAAAAAAACACAAGTGGAACTTTCATGTCGACCCGGCTTGATAGTTTCTTGAGAAATATGGATATAGAAACAGTATTAGTTTCAGGAGTAGTGACAAATTTTTGCGTAGAATCAACTGCTCGAGAAGCTGGTGATTACGGTTTTCAAGTCGTTATAGTAGAAGACTGTTGTGCAGCTTGGTCCCCAGAGATTCATCAAGCTACATTAA
>JAGXNZ010000326.1 GCA_019894655.1 Promethearchaeota archaeon
AATGGATTAACAGGCATTAATCTTTTAAGAGAAGCATTGCAAAAGTCTCCGATTAACTATCGCATCCTGGGAAGGTTAAATGATACTACAGATGCCGAATCAGTTCTTAAATGTGCTGATGGTCTGGGATTTGCAAGCTACGATCAGTTATCGTCGGAAAACAAAGAAATTATCAGAAGTTTGAAGAGAGAATATTTAGACAAAATTTTTGCGACCCATGATGGTGAACTCTCAAGAGACGAGTTACTCTTCAATCAAATTATAAATGATCAGCTGATTGAGGTCATTATACATGGAACTCATTACAAAAAAGATGATTTGGAAAGACTTAAAAAACATAACATCTCCTTGGTCTTATGTCCTAGATGTAATGGTTATTTTGGAAGTGGATTTCCGCCAATAAATGAGATTTATGACCTTGAAATCCCAATTAGTCTTGGTACTGATAATGTAATGGCTAACAATATTGACCTATTTGAAGAAATGCGATATTTATATAGAATTTCCCGAGTATTAGCCGTTAATAATGATACGAAGAATTTTTCCTCAAAGGATCTACTAGAAATGGTTACCATTACTGCTGCTAGAAATTTGGGATTAGAAAAAGAATTTGGCTCAATTTCAGTAGGAAAATATGCGGACTTCTTTTTAGTTGACCTTTCCAGTCCAAATTATTATACATATAAAATTGATTCTGAAAGTATTTACAACATTATCGTTCAAAGAACTAAATCAGAGAATATAAAGAAGACTTACATTAAAGGTGTGGTGGAATTTGAAAGGAAATAAACGACCTTACATTATTTTGAGTGCTGCTATGACAATTGATGGAAAAATTGCATCTAAAACAGGAGATCCAGAAATTTCAGACGAAGAAGATTGGAAGGCTGTTCACAAGCTCAGAACTGAAGTAGATGCCATCATGGTTGGAAAATGTTCAATTATCCTAGACAACCCAAAATTGCACATCAAATACTACGATCATAAAGGTTATTATAGAATAGTTTTAGATAGCACTCTTTCGATACCTATTGAATCAAATGTGGTTAGATACAAACCTGAAATTTATCCGACCATAATCGCAACTACTAAGAATGCGTCTATTGAGAGGATAAGAGAATTCGAATCTAATAACGTTGAGATCATAAAATCAGGTATAGGGAGTAGGGTTGATGTAGTTAAATTTATGCCTATGTTATATAATAGAGGAATAAGAAGAATTCTATTAGAAGGTGGAGGCAATTTAAATTGGAGTTTTATTAAAAATGATTTGGTAGATGAGCTTAGGATTACAATCGCGCCCTGGATGGTAGGTGGTAAAGATGCAGTAAGCTTAGTGGAAGGAGAAGGATATGCAAAAATGATAGAGTGCCCAAGATATAGCTTAGTTAATGTTACCAGCAAAGATAATTATGTAATTCTCAACTATAGAAAAATACAGCGATGAATATAACAAATAACCTAAAATTATTGAAAACTTTTTCACTTAAGAGGTTAAAAGAAGAAGTAAGTGAAGTTAGAGCTGAGTTACCAAGAGAAAAGCAGAATATAATTACTTATTCTAAAAATTTTACCCTATCCTTGTCAAATTATTGTCAGAACCGATGTAGCTATTGTTTTTACAACCATACAATTCCTAAGGACTCTGACGAAGAAAATATCGCATTAATAAGAGAGAAAAAAATTAATGAGCTAATTCAAATCGCAACTCAATATAAATGTAGAGAAGCTCTATTAATGTCAGGTGAATTTCCCGATAGCTATATTGAAGTTCGTAGTGAGTTGGAAAGGAGAAATTTCAAAGATTTTACCCAATTTGTAAGGAATTTAAGTTTTAAATTGTTAGATGCAAGTATTTTGCCTCATACTAATGTTGGTTTACTAACTTATGAACAATTAAAAAGTCTAAAGGAATGCAATGCAAGTATGGGGTTAATGCTAGAAAGTACAGCCAAAACTCTCCTCAAAGAAGGAGGAGTTCATTGTAAATCTCCAGGCAAGATTCCAGAAAACAGAATTAAACACATTAGAAACGCGGGCAGATTAAAAATTCCTTTTACTACGGGTTTATTGCTAGGAATAGGAGAAAACTTCGAAGATAGAATACATGATCTTCTTTTAATTAAGGAAATTCATTCAAAATATGGTCATATTCAAGAAGTCATAATACAAAATTTCACTGATAAAGAAGGGATACAATACCATCCGGAAAACCCCTTAACAATTGAAGAAAGTTTAAAAACAGCTGCATATGCAAAGCTTATTTTAGGTAATGAGATATCTATTCAAGTACCGCCAAATCTAATTCAAAATCACGAAAGAGAAGCAATTGAGTTAGGAATTGATGATTTTGGAGGTGTTTCTCCTTATACATTCGATTATATTAACCCGAAACATGCTTGGCCTAAAATTGAATATTTAGCGAAGATTTGTAAAAGGATGGGTTATCAACTCGTAGAAAGACTTCCGATCTACGATAGATTTATTACTAAAAAAGGTTTTTGCCCAGAAAATATTAAAAAAACGATAGATAATATTAATCTGAATGAAAGGAATAAATAAAATTCTCAAAAAAGCTGAGGATTCAGAGGAAATCAGCCAAGCAGAAGCTCTAATGCTTCTAAAAGTTACCGGTAAAGATTTCTTTACTCTACAACAGGCAGCTGATCAGATTTGTTTTGAAAAGAAAAAGGATTTTGTGACCTTTGTGGTAAATCGGAACATAAATTTCACAAACATTTGCTATCAAGGATGCAAATTTTGTTCTTTTAGCGTTTCAAAGAAAAATGAGGAGAGTTTTGTAAAAACCCATGAAGAGATTAGGGCAGATGTAATTGACGCTAAAAAAATAGGTTGTACAGAAGTTTGCATTCAAGGAGGAATAAACCCAGAGCTCGATTTTGATTTCTATTTAAATATTCTTAGGGCTGTTAAAGAAATTGATTCTAATATGCATACTCATGCTTTTTCTCCCCAGGAGGTATTCCACATGGCAAAAATATACGATAATTCTATTGAAAATGTCTTAAAAGAATTAATAAGAGCTGGTCTAGACTCGATGCCAGGGACTGCTGCGGAAATATTGGTAGATGATATAAGGAAAGTTATCTGCCCTAACAAAATATCAACTTCTCAATGGATTGAAATTATAAAAAAGGCCCATAATTTAGGCATTCCTACCACTTCAACTATGATGTATGGGCATATAGAAACTTTACAACACAGAATAGAACATCTTCAAGTTTTAAGGAATATTCAGGCGGAGACCTCTGGTTTTACCGAATTTGTTCCTCTACCTTTTATTAGCGAAAACCCGAATTTATCTAAACTAACAGAATACCCTTTAAAAGCAAGTTATGGAATGGCTGACTTGAAATTATTTGCCGTAGCAAGATTATTTTTCAATAATTATATTGACAATATCCAATGCTCATGGGTAAAATTGGGTCCTAAATTTGCTCAGGTTTCTCTTAATTTTGGTGTTAATGATTTTTCGGGGACGCTAATGGAAGAGAATATTTCAAGAAGTGCAGGTGCTGATTTTGGAGAAAGTTTATCTCCCGAGAAAATAATAGAGATTGTTCGGTCAGCAGGAAAACATCCTGCACAGAGAGACACATTGTACAATATCTTAAAAATTCACTAGTCTCAGCGATCTTGCAAAAGACTTAACATGTATCGCTGTGCAATTAAATCTGAGCTTACTTTTCCTAGAACTTTTCCATCTTTAACAACTGGCATAGCTGAAATTTGATATTGCTCTAATTCGCGCACAATATCAAGTAAAGAATAATCAGGAGAGACAGCTATAACATCCTTTGTCATAACTATTTCAAGAGTTGCGTTACTCACACCTTCAGCGGTTGCTTGGGTTACATCCCAATCTGTAACAACTCCGCTTAATTTGCCTTCAGAAAGAACTGCTATGATGCCACTTGCCTTATCAATCATAAGTTTCGCCGCATCTTGTATACTACTATTGATATCAATAGTTGGAATCGACACCATAATATCTTCAGCAGTACGTTGCTTTTCTTTGGCAGAGAGTCTTTGAAGACTAACTCGTTCTGCTGCAGTGCAAGGCAACATGTCTTGATTTGCTGCCAGTAAATCAACCAACTCAATCATATTATGGTGAATAACATTTTCTCTATATTCATCTCCGGCTGCTAGTCTTTCTTTGGATAAGGATTCAAAACCTTGTTTGTGCTCTCTTAACCAGGTCTCTACTGCGTTACGGTCCCCTAACAAATTTTCCGGGATTTGAAGGCTATCTGGAGTTTTGATGATATGTTCCTGAGCTGCGAAAATTACTCCTCCGGAGTTTACTAAATAATCATTTGCGATCATTACGCCTTTTTCACCATATACTATTTGTTCCATACGAGTTCTAGCAGCTTTTCGATTTGGATCTGGAGAATATGTATTCGCACCTTCAATAATTACAGACCACTTTCCCATGCGTTCAACTAACATAGAAGCATTGTCAGTAGCGCGCACACCTAAATAATTAAAAATTGGCGCAGCAGGCACCAAACAAAATGCATTTTCAAGAAGTAAATTATTTGCATGGGTTGAAAATTTAGTGGGATGTTTATACCCTTCAGAAATAATCTTTTCTTTGAAATAATTGTAAGTAACTAATCCTGAACGTTCCCATAAGGAAAAAAGATCTTTAACCGGAAGTCCTTCACCATTATAAAGAAAACCTTCTAGATCACTTATCCCAGTGACTTTAGCATCAGGAATTCGTTCTTGTAGTATTCGTGAAGCGTGTGCCCCAACAGCTCCAAAACCCTGAATAATGACAGTAAGATTTTCATTTTCTGGTATTTCCAAATTTGCAAATTGGGGCAAAACTCTCATTCTAGGAAGAATTTTTAATATAGTCTGCAATGCTATGACAACTCCACCTGCCGCAGCTCCTAATTCATCGATTCGATTACCTCCCATATCAGCAGGTTTTGACACAGCACTATCTAACCCGTTCTCGATAGCAATTAATTTCATGTCTGCATCTTTAGTACCAACATCCGGACCGGGTACATAAATATTTTTATATCTTCTTATTAATCGAGCAAAGCCACTTATAATTTCATCGTGCATTTCCGATGAAAGATTCCTATCAGCTACTATTCCTGATTTTCCACCACCATATGGTAAGTTAGCAGCAGCATTTTTAAGCGTCATGCCACGAGCAAGGTTATGGATATCCGCAGGAGTTATGTTTGGAAGCAATCTAATTCCCCCCATAGAAGGTCTTCCCATAGAGAGATTATCGACAACTATGTACCCCCCAATTTCTAATTCTGAATTATCATCCCAGATACAAGCAACTAGTTGAGGACCAAGTTTATCACTTACAATTCCTAATCTTGATAAGAGGTGTTCATCAACGTTACTAAATTCAAGGTAACATTTTCCATTGTCTTTTTTAGTTCTAGTTCGAAGCGTGGCTTCTGGAAGACGTTCGTTAAGATATTCCTTCATTTTTTTTGGAATCATGATTATTTCCTTTTATAACGATAAATTTTAACGATACATTAACTTATATGGATTTTACTCTTTAAAAGTGTTTTGACTTCTGTGTAATGAATATCTACTCTTATATTTTCTTGAAAGATATGAGCATTTTATGACATTTTTGAATAAAATTAAACGTGAAACAGAGGAAGATCTCTTAAATGCTTATAATTTAAGTATATAGAATAATTACATTATTCAAAATAGAACTCAAAAGTGAATTTCAATATGGTCACAATTATAGCCACAGTCGAAGTTAAGGACGGAAAAATGGAGGAAGCAATTAAGGTTCTAAAGGAAATTGTCCCTAAGATAAAATCTTCTGAATCAGGAACATTAGAATATATTCCTCACACAATAAAAGGTGGTAAATTTAAAAACACTATCATTTTCTACGAAAAATACGAAAATGAGGAAGCCTTTAAAACACACATGGGCAACCTAGCTAAAACAGCGGCGGATCTTACCCCATTAATGAAACCAGGAATGGATTTAAAAACGTGTTTCGAAATCGTTTAATTTTTTTTTCTTTTTTATAGGTTTAAGTTTCATCTTGTATGAATGGTTTACCAAATTGTAAACATAATTCTGCTCTATTTAGCTCACGTCCGATATAATTTATATGAAATAC
>JAGXNZ010000327.1 GCA_019894655.1 Promethearchaeota archaeon
ATCTAACCTTTCAATTGACATTTCGTGATTCACCCCGGACTCACTAATGCATTTTTAGCTCTAATATAACTACCTCCAGATGTAACAGGAACCATATCTTCACTTCCTTTCCCACACGTACCTCCATCTAGTTTCAAGGTATCTTTACTCACAGCATCGATATTTTTAAGCATCTCAAGAACATCTCCACTTAAAGCAGTTGCTTTAAGAATCTTAGTTTTTTCTCCATTTTCAATAAGGTAACCCTTTTTTGACGTGCATTGCATGCCTCCGCCAAGTGGATCCTCCATACCAAAATATCCATGGACTAGCATTACTCCCTCTTTAATCTCTGAAACCATTTCTTCTAGTTCATAATCTCCAGAACCAAAATATGTATTAGACATCCTAACATTGACAGGATGAGCAAAACTCTCTCGTCTGCCGTTTCCTTGCGGTGTAGCTTTGAGTTCTGTTGCTGATCTTCTATCATAGATAAAATTTTTTAATATCCCATTTTCAACTAAGATATTGTGCCCAGCCTTAATTCCTTCATCGTCAAAAAAATAAGAGCCTAATTTCATTTCTAAAGAAGGAGTGTCATAGATCGTGCATAACTCAGACGCTACTTGCTTATGTAAATGATGTTTTAAATAGCTTCTCCCTCTTAATACTTGATCTGCTTCCAAACCATGCCCAAAACTCTCATGAGCAATTAACCCTGCCATTTGGGGATCTAGAATAATGGTATTCCTTCCTGCAGGTGGCAATTCTGATTTTAACATCTCAAGCGAATTATTAACTACTTGATCTAAAACTCTGTTTTCGAGTGATTCGAAAATCTCAAATCCCATTTCTCCCGATTTGACAAAATAATCGTACTCTACTACCGATCCTTCTTTAGCGATAGGCACGACGAAAACACGAGTTCTTGGAATTACTTGCCTTAATTTGCATCCTTCGTTATTAACGAATATTCGTTCAATCAGAAGCTCCAGATACTTCACTTGAACATTTATAATTCTTTCGTCTGCGTTTTTGATGTACTTATAGATTTCCCTTACTTTTTCAATCTTTTCATCAATTGGAACATTAAGAGGATCAATCTTAGCCTTAATTTCTTTGTTTAAATTCCACCTATCGAACTCAGCAATAAGGTCTCCTTTTTTAGATTCTTTCGGTATTTTTGTTTTAACAACATTTAAATCTCCACTTGCTTCAACTGCTACTTCTTTCCATGACCCTATAAAACTGCGCGCTACAATGCCGGATTTATTAGCATTTACTGAAAAATTCTCAGCAGAAGGTGTTTTTGCAATAACAGTCGATGAAATAGAATCGTATAGGATGTCAAAGTATTGATCGCTTCGATTATAATGGTTAGTTATCTCTTCAAAATCAGTAATAATTTCATCATATGATTTGATACTCATAAAAACCACTTTTTTCTAAATTTAAATTAGAATTAAGATTTTTTTATGTAAATAAAATTAATGTAAAATAATATAACTTGAAATAAATAGGTTTAGAAGTTTTGTTCTTTTAATTTAAAAGTGCTTACTAATTATAATTTCCTCTATCTACACCCTCACGTTACGCAGATTTTAGATTTTGAGTTATTTTAGTTTCTGTAGTTTCTTTTAAGTTCTCTGAATTTTCCTCCATATTAGTTAATCTTCTTTCTAATATGCTCATTGTCTCAATTATGTTATTAATTGTATTTTGAATTTGTTTTACTCCATTTTGAAGTTCGCCTATTTGTTCCAATATGAAAGAATTGACATCGGATTTTTTAACTGGCTCAACCAACCAAGAAAAAATAATATGTAAAAACTTCTGATTGTCAAAGGAATTAATACCTATATTATCATCGCTACAAAAAATGTCTATATCGCCTAAAGCAATTACTTTTCCCTGCCCAAATTTAGTATAAGCTGCTATGATGTGCTGTTGTTCTTTATCTTTTTCCCATTCTTCTAATGAATTGTTGTAGATTTCTGACCAATTGTTCAATTTACTGGTTTCTAAAAGGGCTCTGGCTCCTTTTTTTAAGTATAAAGAGCATGTTCCACCAATCACTAGTTCTCTTAATCCATTTAAAAAATCAACTTCTGGAAACTCGTGAATGTGTAAGATGCTTGAACAATTTTGGGTTTTTGGATTTTGTTCTTTTATAAGATTCTTCTCAAATAAAAAACCAAAATGATTTGTAATATCATTAAGGTTTGTTTTTTGAAGGTAATCAGCGCCATATTCGCTAACAAGCAGTAAACTCCCCCCTAACCTTACAAAATTAACTATTTCTTTAATCTCGATGTTTGAGAAATAATCATCAATTGGATTACCTAGTATTAGTACGTCTATGTTTTCCAATACCTTTTTGGTTAAATCCTTATTTTCGTTTTTTTCAATCTTAAAATTAAGATTATAGAGAAGTTTTAAAAAGTCAGAAAATTCTTTCTCCAATGTGAGCATTTCGTTATGGTTTAAGTCAAATAAAATCGTTTTACTCTGCATTTTTACTATAAAAAAGATAAAAATACGGCTTTAAAAATGATTCTAAAAATAAAACGTTAACAGAGAAATTTTATAAACTTTAAAGAATAATCCTTTTTGGATTATGTTTTTGATTGTAAAATCTAATAATAATC
>JAGXNZ010000044.1 GCA_019894655.1 Promethearchaeota archaeon
ATAGGTATTAAATTACCTTCAAGGGATACTCGCTCATTACTTGCAAGATTTACTAGATTATTTACCGTCTTATTTATCGATCGTTCAGCAGAATCGAGATTGAACAACTGTCTGTACTTTGGATCGTCCGGATTTGACAATATTTTCTTTTGCCATTTCAACCCTAAAGCATTTGCTTGTAATTGTAGCCCGGCTAACGCCATTCCAGCCTCAACTTCAGCCCAATACTTAAGATTCATAATTCTGTGTAATAATCCCGCACAGGGTTTTTTTCGATCAATACATAATAATATTGTATAATTGGAGAATTTAGTATCAAACTCCTTTTCGATCTCATTGCTTGTAGTCTCAGAGCTAAATTTTTGCATATAATGGTCGTATGTTATAGTTTCATTAACCTCAATCCATCTATTTAACGCAGAATACCCGACAGGATTATAGTGATATGATCCGTTCGGGACATTAGCAAGATCATTTACATAAACGATTGGATAAACTGCGTATCCAGCACATCCAGATGCATGCACACGACCGTATCCATTTTTCTCTAAAGCATCACGGTTTCCATGAGTAGTATGATCGTTTTCTCCTTGGCAAGCCCAGAGTAGTTGAGAGATTTGGTGTAAATTTGTATGGTTTGGTGGTTTTGCATCAACACGATTAAAAATAGCATCATCTAGGGGTATGCCTTCATACTCATTCTCATAAATTGCGCGATCTTTGTAGCAAGCTGGAGTATCGAGCAAAATCTCACCCTCAGCTACTCTTTTTTGAAGTATTTCTGCAGTATCTTCTACTAATGCTGCTCTATCTCTCTCTCGCACTGCTACCGAATATAAGAAGGTGTAATTTTGATTCGTTTCATTGTTAACGAGTTTATTATATTTTTTAGGCGCACTTGCCCGTTGAGATACGCCCAACCCTATACTATCTACTTTTAATGAAAAATATTGCCATGTAATCCCTACCCGAATTAAGTCCTCGATTTCAATAGGTTCCTTCCAAAACAATTCGGGATAAAGTTCCATAGTCGATTTTGTTTTTTCTTTATCAGTTAATCGAACCAAACCATCGTTATTATATTTATATATCCCTCCAGTGTAATCTTCCCCATTAGGTAATACAACAAATAGAGAATTTGTAGGTGCTGCTTGAAATGTAGAATTACATATTTCTTTAATAACAGATAATTGCAACACGCGCCCTTCACCCGAGCAATCTTTACGCCTTGCTAAACACTCTTGAAGACTCATTTTATACACTAAACTAATTTTAATGAAATAGTTATAATAAGAAGATTAGTGTATTACTTCAAAACCTTTTTGGCTTTAAAAAAAAGAATAAAAAATAAGAATAAACTATTTTTGGTTCGTCAAGTATTCGTTCATTTCAACGAAAGAGCTCGTTCTTATAAGAGCTGCTTTAAGGAATTGAAACCCTATGTCGTAGGTTGACCCGTCTCCACCGATGTGGATAACATATGGCACTTCACCTTTGTATAATCCTTTAGCTTTTAAGATTTTATAGGTTGTGCTTATCCCATCTGCAACGGTTGCACCTGATTCAAATAGATGGTGAACCCAAGGAACTTTCCACGAGCCAACAAAATCTTTAGAAGTAGAGACTTCAGCACAACTGGTATTAGTAACGTATATTATATTTTTTCCTGCTACAGCTGTGGCTACAGTTGCCATTTGATTTAATACCATTCCAGCGCCGCAACCAGGACACAATCCATGCCCAGGGTGCAGATGACTTTGAGGTTTTAATGTTCTACGATTAACTTTATAGAAATCTACAGGTTTTTCAGCTCCGAATTGTTCAATAAGTCCTTTTAATTTGAGATTTCGTTGTTCTGTATAATAAATTATTTCGTCAATTTCTTTTTCCATGAATCTTGGTTTAAAGAGATGCTTGAATTTGCCCATGGATTTAAGATATTCTACGAATTTTTCTTTATCAATATCTAATCCGCGATAATAGGAGAATGTTGGTAATCCGTCTTTAACTCTTATCGAATAAAGAGGCCAATACCCGCAATCGGTGGCTAGTTTTGAAATTCTTCCTGCATCGCCAGCATCATGACGCCATCCTCGCATACAATCTGAATAGGATTGAATAAAAGCAGATCCATTTGATTTCATCGCATCAGCGAATTTTCCCATGAAGTCTGCAGGATAGGCAGGATTAGCTGTGGCTAAGAATAGAGATTTTGTGCCAAAGAAAGCAAAGGGAGTGACTAAATCTTGCTTTATACCTATTTTTCCCGGTATTTTCTCTCCTCCCGGACCAGTAGTTGTCGAAGCGTAAGGTGGAGTTCCTCCCGATTCTTGAATACCCGTGTTCATAAAAGCTTCGTTATCGTAGTTAAGAAATACTACATTAGATTTTTCATCTCTTGCGAGAATTTCTTCAAAATCGATTACATTTCTTTCAGGTTTTGACATTTTATCGAACCACCCCATGGATTTTATCCTTAGTTTCTCTAACACCTAGATAAGTATAAAGTTGCCCTTTCATGTCGTCCACTGATTCCATCTTCTTTTTGGTTACATCAAATTCATCTCTGGTGACATCTCTTCCGCCTAATCCTACTATATAACTTCGAAATATAGTATTAAGGGGGTACAGAGCTGTTGCTATCGAGGTTGAAAATGGCGGTAGTAGATTATTAAGTGCATCTGATTTCTCTAAGATTATTAATTTTTCAATATTGTGCTCTTGAACGATTTTTTGTAACTCTTCATAAGGGAAAGGTCTGTATGCTCTGATTTTAATTAATCCTATATCTTTATTTTTAGTCATCCAACTTATTATGTTCCCGCACATGCTACCCATTGTAATAAACGCAGTCTTTGAGGAGTTATCCAAGTTATAAGTCTCAATTAAATTATAATGTCGGCCGGTTGCTTTTCCATATTCGTCAAAGGAATTTTTCATTATGTTTAAAACGGATTTTTTGGCGACATCAAGATTCATTCTTCCCTCCATGAAAAAACCTGGAGTGACAATTCCACCCCACACTCCTGGACGCTCAGGTGTGATTGTATGGCGAGGTTTTCTTGGCGTTAATTTACGTACAACTTCATCGGGAGTTAACCATAATTTTTGAACAGAATGTGAAATTATAAATCCATCGTGTACAAACATGGTTGGAAATAACGAATTATCGGATATCATAACAGATAGAATTGATGCATCATATGTTTCTTGAACATTTTCTGAAACAATACAGTTCCACCCATAATCGGTTATTACATATTCCCAACTATTCCAGATTGATAGATTTGGGGAGTTGAAAGCACGGGCGGAGATCATCATCGTTAATGGAACTCGCCACCCTACAGCCATAGGTAAAGCTTCTGACATTAATAAATAGCCTTGAGATGCTGTTGCAGTAAAAGTTCTTGCACCCGCTGCACACGCAGCAGTTGAATAACTGATAGCTGCTAATTCAGATTCGACGTTAACGAATGCTGCTATCAGTCTTCCTTGATGGACAACATCGGATAAGCCCTCAACAGATTGGGTTTGAGGAGTAATAGGAAAAGCACATACCACATCGGGATTCGTTTGAGTGACCCCCCCTGCTACAGCATAGTTTCCAATCATGGCGGTTTCGATTGGTTCTTTAATCTCCTTAAAAAATATTTTCATTGGTTCTACTGACATTTTAATTACCTCCTTCTTCTTCTGGTATTGCGCAAGCTGCTGGACCTTGTTTTGGTCGTTTACTTATGGCTTGAACGGGACAAATGTTAAGGCAATTTTGACAAGCTTTACAGTGAAACACATCGATTCCAGACATGTGATATTTACCGTCATCGCCTAATTTTCTAAGAGTGGCAAAATCAGGGCATATAAACCAGCATTGTGCGCAATTAGTGCATGTTTCTTCGTCCCATAATATCTCCCATTCACCCCACGACCCAGTATTTACTTGATCGCTTCCAACAGGAATAACTTCTTCATCGCAATACCACACTCCGGCTTTATCTAAATCTTTGTATCCGGGTAGCCCTAGATATACTTGCTGCCATGGTATTTTACTGTCCACAGTGAAATCTGGTTCGATTCCCATATCGTAAACGCACGTTTCTTCAATTGCCTGTTTTATCGCCTGAATATTTTTTCCAGCTACTTCTCCTTTAAATCGCTTCATTATCGCATCAGATAATTCTTCAAGCGTAAAGAGATGAGATATACGAATTAAAGCCCCCAATATAATAGTGTTGGTGATATTTCTCCCTAAAACGTCGAGAGCAATTCGAGTTGCATCAATTGTCGCAATATTTATGTCCTTCCGTTTAACTGCATCTTGAATCGTTAATTGATCCATCTCTGTATTGACAATTAACCAGCCTCCTTTTGGGATACCTGCCGTTACATCTACTTCTGTTAATAATGAAGGGTCTAAAACGGAAACAAAATGAGGTCCATATACTTGTTCGTTTGATCTTACTAGATCAGCGTTCGCAGAAAGTCGAACATAGCTTTCAGTTGGACTTCCCATTCTTTCTGCACCAAACTTAGGTTGGCACACACCGTAACCATAGAAAGCTTCCACGCAGAGATTTGAAGCAGTTACACCTCCTTGTCCTCCACGGGCATGGAATCTAAGATTTATCGTATAATCATTTAAGATTTCTTTAATGTGTTCTGGAGTTATCATTTGAATTTTCACTTTTTTTTTTCATAAAATCGAATTGTAATAACATTAGTATTTCTACAAAAAAAAGGTTATTCCTATAATCGATAATATACTTATTTGTGCTGAAATGATGAACTATTTAGGATATGGCTCTTTTTCTAATATTATAACAGCAAAGGTGTTTTTTTAACTGGCAAAAAATTCTGAAATTAAAAATCGTTCTGATCCAATTAGCACCCCCAATGAGCTAAACTTAGACGACTCAAAGGATAATGGACATGAGGATGAAAATAATGTTAAAATGACTCCAGATTTTATACCGATGATAAGAATTATCTTTTGGAATAGTATGGGGTTTTTTTTCTTCTCATTCTTAATCCCTCATGTCATAAATCAACTATTAGAAGCTTCGCCAACGGAATTAGGCCTTGCTTTTTCAATACAAATGATTGGGGGCTTACTTAGTGCTCCTATTGTAGGTTATTTGACTGACCGCGTTTCAAAGAAACTATTAATCTTAATTGGAAGTTTTGGGCGTGCTACTTGTTATATTCTATTGTATATAGGAATTCTTCTATCGTCTTTATTGTTGTTTACTGTTGGTATGTTTGTTCTGGGATTTTTTGTTGGTTTTTTCTGGACACCCTTAGATACATTAATTTCCGAGAAATCAAATAAAACCAACCGTTCGTTTGCTTTTGGAAAACGTGCAGGAATGATAGGAAAAGGAAATTTTGTTGGATCGATTATTAGTATTACGATTTTTGGCTTGTCTAATATTTTTGTACCTGAGAATTTCTTTTTGGTCTACTCCCCACTGCTTTTATTTGCCCTATCTAATATATTGGGAGGTTTTATATTTCATTTCAAAGTAGATGAGAGATTAACATTTGACAAGCATATTTTTAATTTGTTTCCATCATCAGTAGAACTAAGTATTGTTTCCAAAGAACCTGTCATATCTGAGGCTCCTTTAAAGTCAAGAAATAATCTACCAATTGGATTTTTTATTGGTTTTAGTGTTTTAGTCATTGCTTTTATGGCCAGCAACTTTAATCAGTCGTTAGCATTTCCTTTCTTTCAAGGTTATTTAAACGATGAATTAAAAATCGTAGAACCCACGCTTGTAATGATTATCTATTTTCCAAGTCAAATTATTTCATTATTATTAGCACCTAAATTAGGTAAAATTGCTGATAAAATTAATCCAGTACTAGGAATGGCTTTAGTAAGCGGCTTAGGTGCGTTCGTAACGTGGTTAATAATTAACTCGGCATCAGGATATATGTTTGGTATCCTTCTACTCTTCGACTCGACTTTTGCCTGGGGCGGTAACTTAATTTTACAGAATATTCTCAGTCGTATATCTAAAATTCATCGTGGAAAGGTTTTTGGAGCTGCACAGTGGTTGAGTTTATTCGGTGCGGTTTTGGGACCCATAATAGGGGGAATTTCTTATGATAGCATAGGTGCATCTGCTCCTTTCGTAATTTCAATATTTATCGAACTTTCCGTGATTCCACTCTACGCTATAGCTATTAAAGCCTTAAAGCCTTATATGGCTGAAAAAGTAGAGTAATAACTAAGCAAAATCAAGGATAAAATCGTTTAAAGATTCGACAGATTGCTAAATTAATCCACCAGGAAAGATTTTTATCTTTAGTTTTTAATAATTTTAAATCCCACATTCCGCTCTCTGATTGCTTATCTCTTAACGTTTCAATCGCTGATTTTATTTGCGGATGAGATGTAGTAAAACCAAGATAAGAGAGTGAATCAAGTGAAGATACAATGTCAGTCCACCAAAAAGGGAATGATACTTTTGCCCAATATTCCACACCTCTGCGATCGGCGTATTTATCAGTTTTAAAGAACCGTGAAGTTAAAAGTTCGCCCGCCGCTTTAACCTCTTCATTATTTCTATATTTAGAATGAGCAGCGAATGCTCTAAGTACTATTCCAGTTACCATATGAGAAAACGGTTTTTTCCTATTAGGTTCAAATGTTATAGGGCTCTTTACGACATCTAGGTATTTAGCGTTATTTGTTCTCATTGCAATTGCCCATCCCCCATCTTCTTGTCGCATGGACAATAACCATTCAAGAATCCTTTTGACACGGTGATCTTCACCATACCCTGCTTTAATTAATAATTCAGTTATTGCTGCTGTATAATTAGGGCTGTATTGAGTACCATAAAATCCCCTAATATCTCCTTCATCCGTTTGACATGAAAAAATGTATTCGCCAGCTTTATTAATTGGATCGTGTTCCTTAGTGAAACCGTATTTTTCAATAAGAAAACCTAATTGTCTGTACGTTTCAAGAAGACTATAATTTTCTGGCTCATTTATTTTAGTTTTCCACGCAGGATACCTCCAATAACCTTCTTCTTGCTGCTTATTTATAATCTTTATTGCTGAAGGGATGATCCATAATGTTTCAATTGGATCAACTTTTTCTTCGAGAAGATCTCGTTTCGTGAAATACAATATCGCCTCATTTTTACTCGAAATAAGAGGGGTCAAGGGATCATATTTAAATTGTTCATTCCATCCTTCCAAATTATTACCACTCCCTAAGTTAAAGAAAAGATTTAAAGTTTATAAACTATTAAACCCATGTTTAATTTTATACCTTTAATGACGCTCTCTAAGTCTTCTAGATTAAACATAAAAGATCTTTCCTTTATTAATAACATCGCATCATTGGCAGTTATAGGCCCGTCAAAAAAGCGAAATTTCTTCTTTTTAAGAAATCATTTTGCTACATTTAAAGGCCCAATATACGCTGTAAATCCCTCAATTAAAGAAATACCCGGTTTTCCAACTGAAAATATCTATCCGTCAATTAAAGATATTCCCGGAGAGGTTGATTTTGCATTCATTACAGTTCCTAATAACAAAATCTTAGAAGTTATTGATGATTGTGTCATTAAGAAAGTTAAGTTAGTAAGTATTTTCACAGCAGAATTCTCTGATGCAGGGACAATTGAAGGTATCAAGTTAGAATTAGAATTGCTAAAACGAGCAAAAAATGTTGTTAGATTTTTAGGTCCTAATGGAATGGGGCTTTTTTATCCAAAAAAGGGAATACAATGGCGGGATAAATTCCCTACTGAACCTGGAAATGTTGGATTCGTGGCTCAATCGGGTGGTATTTGTAATATTGCGATATATACTGCAAAAGAATTAGGATTTCACTTTTCCAAAGTATTTTCATTTGGCAATGGGACCGATTTAGATGTTGTTGATTTAATTACCTTTTTTGAAAACGATCCTGAAACTAATATTATATTATGTTATGTTGAAGGAATAAAAAAGGGACGAGGAAATGAATTAATAAATGCAATCAAAAGAACTACAAAACCAATTGCGTTATTGAAAGGAGGAAAATCTAAAACAGGATCTAAAGCAGCAAGAACACATACTGCTTCGATTGCCGGTAATAATCAGATATGGAAATCCGTTTTTAAACAGAATAATATAATGGAAGTAAATTCTTTGGAGCAATTACTTAATATTGCTCATCTCATAGATTGTTATGGAATTAAAAAGATAGAAAATGTTGCTGTATTTAGTATTAGCGGAGGATACGGGGTTGTATTAACGGATTTATTAGAGGATGCCGGATTAAAAATCCCAGATTTTAGTCCTGAAATCCAAAACAAACTAGATGAACAATTTTTTATTCCAGGAACAAGTTCAAGAAATCCTCTGGATGCCGCTGCTCAATTATTCCAAGGGGATAGTATAAAAAAAATCATAGACATAGCATTATCAGATGAGAAAATGGATTGTTTAGTAATGGATTTACCGAGTTACTATTTTGATGCGAGATATTTCTTTACACCTACACATAATTTTGAAGAAATTCTAATCGAAACCTTATGCCTTGGACATAAATACAACAAACTATTAATCCCTATAATTCAAAGAACGCATACACCAGAAGAAAGAAGGCGCGTTTCAAAAATATTAGCAGCAAAAAAAGTTCCGATTTTTGGAGATCCTCTGGAAGTTATTCCCTTATTGCCAAAAATATCTGATTATTTTATGAAAAAATATCAAAACACTTGAGAACTTTTATATTCCCCAAAAACTTCTCTTAAAACACTGCAAATTTCTTCTATTGTAGCGTAAGTTTTAACTACTTCGATCATGATTGGCATGATATTCTTAGAAGTTTTAGCTACTTTTTTTAGTTCAGCTAATTTTTCTTTTACTAGATCCTCGTTTCGATTCTTTTTTAATTGATTGAGAGATTTAATTATTTTTTGTTCTTCGTCAGCATCGTGCTTAAACGTATCTATTCTACATTCTTCATCTGTACAATAAGTATTAACTCCAATCACTTGATTTATTCCCTTATCTATTCGTTTTTGATCCCTATAAGCATTATTCTGAATTTCACTTTGAATATATCCCTCTTCTATAGCGTTAGATATGCCTCCCATCTTATCTATTCTTTCAATATATTCTAAAGCTTTCTCTTCTAATTTGGAAGTTAAGTACTCGATATAATATGAACCCCCTAATGGATCTGCAACATCAGTAACTCCAGATTCGTGAGCTAGAACTTGCTGTGTCCTTAAGGACAGTCTTACAGAATCTTCTGTAGGGATTGCTA